>JAYGEV010000275.1:0-5452 GCA_046582225.1 Pseudomonadales bacterium | reverse complement strand
CAACCACCGTGCCGTAACGACGATAACGCTGCTCATTTCGATTGGCGCTGATCAGCACGCTGACGACAGAACCGGTCAAGGGGTCCACCACATGCGCCACGATTGGTCGATCCCGATACTCCAGCAGCGGCTTATCGCGACCCCCCATGCGGCTGCCGCGCCCGCCACACAGCACGATCGCGGTGATGGCTGCGGGTTCGATGCTTACCGCCTGGACGGTCACGGGACCTGCCGGCACACGTTGGGCGGGCTACCGAGACCTGACCTGAAACGACCACCAGCCGACGGCCCGTGGTATTTCAAGCGGTCGTCCGAGCTTTGTCGAGCGAGCAATCCATGCTTCGTCTAATGTTGCAGGGTCTTCGACCCGGTTGACGGTTACCGGGTAAACCGCGTCGCCAATGCGGATTCTGCCCCGGGGGTCTGCCAGCGCGGCGCTCGACCAGCGCTTACCCATGCAGTTCGAACAGCTCAGGAAGAGCTTTTTCCTGGACGCCATGCAATTTACGTTCACCGAATGTGGCAACCCTGCCGAGACCTGGACCTGGCAAAGCCCCACGTCGTTGGCAGACGACCAGTCGCCGACGGGTTCGTGGTATTCCTCGCCGAGCAACCAGCCGCCCGGTACCACTGCGCAGGGGCAGTAGAAGAAATATCCCGCCCAGACCAGAACCGCTGCCAGCAATATGCCGAGGGTTACTCCGAGCGCCGCGCCTCGGACGTAGTGCTCCATCACGTCAACCTCCATCGAGTTGGGCGAAATAGGTTACCGCCGCCGACTTCACTTTAGGGGCAAGCAACACAGCGGACAACATGGTGGGAATCGCCATGAGTGCGAACGCGCCATCGATGATTCCGATGGCGGTTTCCAAAGTGATTACGCTGGCGACAACGATAAACGCGAGATAGACCCATCGATACAGTTGCCTGCGGTCTGCGCCGAACAGAAAGCTGGCGCATTGGGCCCCATAGAAGGAATAGGTAAGGATGGTTGTGACTGCAAAACAGATCGCGCATACCAGCACGACGATAACGCCAGGGGCGCCGAGCAGTTCCCGGAAGGCCGCGACTGTCAGCGTTACTCCGTGGCCGCTGTTGTCCTGTGCCCAGACGCCGGAAAGCAGGATCACGAACGCGGTGGCCGAACAGATCAGCAGCGTGTCGATGATTGGTCCCAGCATTGCTACCAGTCCTTCCCGAACAGGTTCGGCGGTCTTGGCTGCGCCGTGCGCCAGGGCTTCGGTTCCAATCCCGGCTTCGTTTGAATAGGCGCCGCGTTGTACGCCGTAAAGAATGACCGCCAGCAATGCGCCACCGCCGACGGCCTCGCCGGTAAATGCGTCGCTGATGATCAGCATGATAATCCCGGGAAGCTCACCGAGATTGAGCAGAATCGCGAAGGTGGCCGAGCCGAGGTAGGCCAATGCCATGAACGGCACCAGCCTGCTGGCGACAGTTGCGATGCGAGAGATTCCGCCGAATATGACGATGGCGGTGATGACCGTTATGCACACTCCGGCAGTCATATTAAACGCGAAATAATTGCCGCCGGCGTCGAGCCAGCCATTGCCAATGAAAACGACATCGCGAAGCAACTGCACCAGTTGATTAGCCTGCAGCGCCGGCAGGGCGCCGATGAGTCCGACCGCTGCAAAGAAGTAGGCGAGGAAGTGCCATCGATGCGCCAGCCCCTGGGTGATTACGTACATCGGCCCACCCTGCAACTCACCATTGCTATCCTCGCCGCGGTACATCACGGCCAGGCTGCAGGTGAAAAACTTGGTAGCAATGCCAAGGATTGCGGTGACCCACATCCAGAAGATTGCTCCGGGACCGGCAATGGCAATCGCGAGCGCGACGCCGGCGATGTTGCCCATACCCACCGTGCCGGCCAGAGCCGAAGAGAGTGCTTGAAAATGGCTGATCTGACCGGGGTCGTCATCCGCGTCGTAACGACCGCTCAACAAACCCAACGCATGGGGCAGGTGGCGAAAGGGTACGAAGCCGCTGTAGAAGAGGAAGAACAGTCCTCCCCCGAGGAGCAGCACCAACAGCCACGGGCCCCAGACTAACTCTGAGAAAGATATCGCAAATGATTGAATTTTATGGATAATATAGTGTCTTTGTTCGGCCGCGAGCGAGCATGAAGCGATACCGTAAACTCTTTGCCGGCTTCGCGCACGCTCGGATTTATGGACGATCTTCGCAGTTGAATCGTCGAAAATGGCCGTTCATCGCGGCTGCGTTGACTTGGCGAAGAGCGTGCGCTGTAGTGCGGGCGGTCGTTTCCGCCCAATCGAGAGGCAACTGTGCCGGTAAGCCCAATTGACATTCCCCTCGGCAAGGACAACGAGTATCCCTCTACGTACACGCCGTCTATGCTCTATTCCATGGAGCGGCAAGAGCATCGTTCAACGATGGGAATCTCAGAAGCATTGCCTTTTGGTGGTGAGGATGTCTGGACTGCTTTTGAGCTTTCGTGGCTGAGCAATAAGGGCCGACCGGAAGTTGCCGCGGTGCGTATCAAGGTACCGTGTACGTCGCCGTGCATCGTGGAAAGCAAGTCCGTAAAACTGTATCTCAACTCATTTGCGCAGACTCGATTCAACAGTTGGGCCGACGTGCTCGCCGCGTTGAATTCTGATTTTGCCGTCGCGTTTCGTGCTCCGGTCATGGTTGAACTGCTGGAACTGGATCGCATTGGCCAGCCCGTCGATCAGTTTCCGGGCACCTGTCTTGACCGACTCGACATCAACGTTACGACCTACAATCGTGATCCGACGTTGTTGCAGCTGGAAGATGGTGATCAACGAATCGTGAACGAGACGCTCTACACAAATCTGTTCCGCAGCATCTGTCCGATCACCGGCCAACCGGATTGGGCGTCGGTGATGGTGCAGTACCTGGGCAGGCCGATCGTGCGCGAATCTTTATTGAAGTATCTGGTGTCTTATCGCTGCCACCCGGCGTTTCACGAAACAACCGTTGAACAGATATTTGTAGATTTGCAGGAGAGTTGCCGCCCCGAGCAGCTCACGATCTTCGGTCGGTTCCTGCGCAGGGGAGGCATCGACATCAGCCCGTTTCGCTCGAATGTCGAAGAGATTGCCCCCGTCATGAGGCTGTCACGCCAGTAACGGCCGCGACCCGATTAATCGCCGCGTCGTGGCGCCATGAGCGCGCGCAACCAGCCAAACCAGCTGTTGTCACCCAGCAGATAGCGATCGATGCCGTCCATGGCGACATCAAGCGCCTGTGGATCGTGCAGCAGGTCCTCCCTGCGCCGTAGAGCTTTGGTAGGATCCAGAGTTTTTACAACCCTGGCCGGGTTCCCCACGGCAATGCTGTTAGCGGGGATGTCGTTTGTTACGACCGCCCCGGCACCAATGACGCTGTTGCGCCCGATGCTGACGCCCTTGCAGACAATGGCGCTGTCGCCGACCCAGACATTTTCCTCCAGCACGATCCTGGCGCTGTTGCCGATTGGACGGGAGCGGTCGTAAATGTCGTGCCAGTCTGAGTCGGTGAGATACGCAGTGGATGCAATCATCGAACTCGGCCCGACCTCAATACCGCTGGCGGAGTCCAGACGCACTCCGGGACACAACAGGCAGTAGTCGCTGATATCAATGTGGCCTTCGCCGTGTTCATGTTCCCACACGGTGAGCTGCACCTTACGGTGGCGATCGGTGATGACGTGCACGCACTTGCCAAAACTGATGTTGGGCCCATGCAACTTCAGGTTCCATGGTTTCATCATCTTGAAGTCGGGGCCGAGCGAATCCAGCTGCGGCGCAACGAAATGTGTCACGAAAGATCGTTCGATGACGCGATGCAGGCGCTTAGCGGCGTAAGGGCGATGGTCCTTGCGCAAACGTGTCTCGATCCAGGGGGTGGGGGAGGAGGTTATCCCAACGCACGAGGCCTTGCTAGGCAGCGTCTTCCTCTTCTTCGGGCTGTTCTATTTCGGCTTCGGCCTGGGGCTCTTCGACTTCCGGTGGGTCATTCTCGATCTCCGGTGGATCATCCTCGACCTGCTGGTCGTGTTCCTCGGCTTCCGGCGCCTCGTCCACGCTTCCCGGCTCATCTTCCGCGGGTAGCGCTGAGGTGTCGTGAGTTTCCGGCGCTGGGTCGATGCCCAACTGCTCGCGAAGCATCTTGTTCTCGGAACGAAGGTTTTGAATGTCGCTGGTCATACCCCGACTTTCTTTGGTGAACTGTTGCAGCAGTTCCTTCAGGTCTTCCTCCTCCTGAGTGGCATCGTCGTCTGCGATGTCGGGCACCGCGGCGTCCAGCGCTGCATTCAGGGCGCGCTGTGCAGACTCGGTGGAGCTCAGTTGCTTACGTAGTTTGTCGTCGAACTCGGCACTTGGTTCGCGCTCGTTTTCCAACACCATCCGCTGGATCGTTGTTACTTCATCTTCTTCGGTGAGGGATCCGAGCCGTTCGTTGAACCACGCATCAGTTCCCTGGGTCAGTTGATCCCTGGCCGCTTCGACGGCGGTGGATGCGTGGGCGCTGGCCTGTTCCAGCACGCCGTAGCGCTTTTTCAGTTCCCGGTTTCGCAGCCAGAAAGCTACCGTCACACCAACGGTAACGATGCTCAACTGGATCACTGCAAACAACGCCCAGCTCATGGATTGCGGGCCGATTTTCGGTTCATCTGTAACAGTATAGGCAAGGATTGGTTTGCTACCTTTCGCGAGCCAACTCCGCTAGCATACCGCGGGCCGACCGCGGCCCTGCTGCAGTCGCAATGGTGACCCATTCCGGTCCCCTCGCAACGATATGTTGTAAACCCCGCCAGGCCCGGAAGGGAGCAACGGTAGCAGCGGACTTGTGTGCCGGGGTGTGGCTGGTTTGGGTTGCCGCCATGATTTTTTGTTTACGGAGAGGTGTCCGAGCGGTCGAAGGAGCGCGCCTGGAAAGTGCGTAAGGGGTAACTCTTCGAGGGTTCGAATCCCTCCCTCTCCGCCATTACCGAATATATCTAATTGATTATGTAGGACTTTTTAATATATCTCTTCGGCGGTCTTACTGCCGGTCTTATTCCTCAACATTACATATGACCTACAGTTGGCACTGAAACATGTCCAGCACCAAGCAATTTCCCTTTCCTTTTCTATCCCCCATAGATGGGTTAGACATGATGTAAACGAATCCAGCCATTACACTTTTCTTTGTTCGGTTATCAACGTAACAAGGTTACTGGATTACAGTTATACATAGCTGCAATGTCATGTTCAAAAAGCTCTATGGACAGCTTGCAAGAGCTGTTGGGGTGCGATACTTTAAGGTTGTCTGACTTGGCTTTAAGCTGGGTTGCCTACTAACGCGGTGATAAGACACCGCGCGAGGCATAGACCGTTTTTTGGTCGGAGGTAAAGGGTTGCCTCTTAAAATTCAATAACCCACTGTGTGATAACTCAGCCCCGTTACCGCCTCTCGGGGA
>JAYGEV010000246.1:0-22633 GCA_046582225.1 Pseudomonadales bacterium | reverse complement strand
ACTTCATCCTCACCGATCTCACCCTGCTGCAACAGGTATTGAACGTAGGAATGATCCGTTGTGAGCCGGCGTAAATCCCCTTCGCGTAGCAGGTAAATTCTGCTGTCGCCTACCCAGGCATAATTGGCTTCGTCCTGCTCGATCTTCAACGCAACAATCGTGGAGCCCATGCCGGCCTTCTACGCATCCTGATCTGCGCGGCTGACCACAGCCTGGTGCGAAGTTTCGATGGCCTGCAGCAATGAGGCGCCGGACGCGGTTTCGGCCAGCATTGTGTCGCGCACGATCTTGCTCGCGGTGCCGCCGGCGGCGTGTCCACCCATTCCGTCAGCCACCATCCACAGTCCGCGCCGTGGGGCTTCGCCAAGAGAATCCTCGTTCAGTTCGTGTCGAGTACCGGTAGCGGTGTTTGCGCCGTAACGTGTCATCGGTAGTGCTCAGAGCATGTTTGCGAGCTGTTTGGCAACTTGTTGGAAGCGCGCGGGATCGAATTGTTTGTCGCTGGACAGGCTGTCGAACAGCGAGTCCATTTGAGTCGCAATGGTGTCGAAGTCGTCCAGGTAGTATGACAGGCTTTGCAGCGCCAGCGCGGCTTGTTCGGCGGCGGAGTAGTCGGCCAGCACCCCTCGGGCACCCAGAGTGGCGATCGCTTTGCGCACCGCGCGAACATCATCGTTGCTTGCATCTTCAGTCAACCAACTCTGCCCGGCAAGCCAGTTTTCCAGTTGCCCTGCGGCTGCTTTCGCCTCCAGAACACTCCGCTGGCCAGCCCTGAGATAGTTCAGGTGAAGCTCGCGCAGCGTATCGGCCTGGCCCGGCGCCAGCACGCTGGTCACCGCCCGCAACATGAACAGGTGCTGGTCCTGGAGCCGTAAGCCGCCTGGTTGCAGGCCTTGCTGTCGTCGAAAATCCGGCCAGCGAACGTCATCCATACTGTGGTGACAGCTGTGACAGTCGTAGAAGGAAAAGTCCGGGAGCGCAGCGTCTTCGGCAAACAGGTCCGACTGCAGCAGGCGCAGATAGCGTTTCGTGGTTTCGAGCTGACCGGCGCGCCAGATTGCGAAACCCGACGGCGCGCCTTTTCGATCCAGGTAGTCCTGATCCACGGCGTAGTGGGCAGGCTGATTGTAGGTGTACGCTTCGAGTTCGAACGCTAGCCGCGGATGCCCAGCTCCCATTATCTGGTGCGTTGCAAACTGGTCCCTGGTGCCGAGATGGCACGACAGGCAGATCTCGGCGCGGGTGTTGATGTTTTCAGTGGCCAGCATCCCGGCTGCCAGATTGTCCAGGTGGGACCGATCCGGCTCGGTGTGGCTTTCGATCCAGTTCTCCGCGCCGCCGTGGCAGGCTTCGCAGCCGACACCGTCACTTAGCTGGAACTTGCTGCCGCGCTTTTCGTTGGGGACGTTGTCGGCGTGGCAGTCCAGACAGATCTTGGCGCCCTGGGCGCTGGCCAATCCGAGCTTTCTGGCAATAGTCTTGGATTGGGGAGTGAGCAGGGTCTGGTAGGCGCGTGCGTGGCGATCATCGGCTGACCAGATACGGTACTCGTTCAGCCAGACGTTGCGGTCTTCCTGTTCGGTGAGCTTGCCATGGCAAACCCCGGTGGCGCAGCTTGCGACACCCAGGTGAACATGGGCGTCGAGGGGTGCAGCAACCGCGGTCCCGCAAAGCGTCCATGCAGCGATTATCGTGACGATTGTTGTGGCACCCCCCCTTGTAGGGCGGTGAGGGCGATGGCGGCTCATTCCTGACCTCCGTGATTCTGCGCGCCTCCTGCGGTTGCCCGCGCGGATTCCGCGGTTGCGCCTTGCGCGGTTTCAGATTCGGGTTTGTTACTTACGTACCAGGGAATGCCATCGCGAAGATACAGCTGACGCATCTCCTCGAGATTCAGCGGCCTAGACCCCCGCCGCCCGAACACCGCCACCTGGCCACCCGTTTCATCAACGCCACGGTCGCGTTCCAGTCCCTTTGACAGGCTCAATGCGGGCTTTGAGGTTGAATAAGTCGCGATGAGCTCTGGATTGGGCTCCGGGCTGAACCCATAGAACTTGGGCTGCAGGTCCGGCGAGGTGAGCTGCACGATCTTCAGTCCGCCGGTTCCGTCGGCGAGGTAGGCAAACAACGAAGCATTGGTGGTGGCGATTACGACATCACGGGTGTCGCGGATACGGCCACCGGCATTGTACCGGGTAAGTTCCCGCATCGACTCGGGCTGCTCGATATCCACGATTACCAGACCTTCACGACCGGCGGCGACATAGGCATACGTGCGGGACGCGAACACGCCATGGGCATCGGGCACGCGCACGGCGCTGTCCGCAACAAGCTGCGGCTGGGCGGGTGCTGTGACATCTACGACGCGCAAGCCGGTGGCGTCTGTAACGAACAGATACCGAAACTGCAGTGACGAGGCGCGCGGATCGTCCAACGCCAGCGTGGCAGATAGCGTAGGCGCCAGTGGGTTATCGACGTTGACGATCACCAGGCTGTCGTCGGTGAGGATGTAGGCGTTGTAGCCGCCCATGGTGATGTGGCGCGCACCATTGAGCACCCCTCCTTCGTTCCAGGTCGTTGCTCTGGAGAGCGAGTTGTTGCGCGGTTCTCCGTCACTGAGGGTGTCCACGTTCACAACGATCAGCCCCTCGCTGGCATCGGTGATGAACGCGTAGCTGTATATCGGGTGGATGGCCTGTTCCTGGTTGGGCCCGAGCATCAATTCTCTCTGGGCCGCCATTCGAGTGGGCGCAACCGGCTGGTTGGTGGGTAGCGCGATGCAGGTCGCATTCTTCGAGCCGATGCGTGCGTCCTGTCCTAACGGGCTGAAGGGGGCGGTAATGATCCGCTGGGACACGCCTTTGTTGGCAATGCTCGCGATGTCGTAAATCTGGGTGCCGTGTTTGCCCTCCGCCACGAACAGATACTCGCCGCGGTGTTGAAGACAACCGGCGCGGCCGCTGCGGTGTCGGTATGCGGTTGTGAGCTCGCGGCCGTTGTCCTGGTGCGACGCGAACCAGTCAGGATAGGCGTATTTGTGCAGGTAGCTGCCGATCACGGCCTGGGGCTCATCCCATTCGGTCACCCGCACCGCGGAGATCTGGCCGTCGCCCCCCAGGTAGGTGTGGTAGCCGATGAAGTTGATGAACTGGGTGCCGTACATGAGCAGTTGCGCCATGATGGCGTTGTTGTCGTTGTTCTTCGACAGATGGCAATCCTCGCACTGCTTGGTTTCGGTTTTGCGTGCGGTATGCGGGAAGTGCGGATTAAACGCCTGGGAGGAGTAACCGCTGGCAGATATGGGTGGCTGCTGCACGTATATCTTTTCGCGGTTGGCATTGGTGGAAGACAGCACCAGCGCGGACGTGGAGCGCACCGGCGCGATCTTGCCGCTCTTTGTTGGACCGCGGCGACCCAGCAGGAACATCTGATCACGGGCGACCTGGGGGTTGTAGGTCGCGAAATTGCGCGAGACACCGCCTTCGTAATGGTATCGCTCGGTTTTCCAGTTGGCTTCGATTGGCAGGTGGCAGCCGCCGCAACTGGTGGTCCAGGATGTGTGGCAGGTGTAGCACTCCATGTCGTCATAGGAGTGGGCCAGGTCGTCAGCTGCAACGTCCTGCCCCCAGTTCTGCGAGGCGGTGTCTTTGCTCATGAGCTTCGCGCGGGCCGCTTTCGGATTGTAGCTGACGTGATCCGGCGTCACGCTGTCCTTGACCAGCGACATCTCCCATTCCAGCTCCGCATCGAGTACCGAGCGCTGAAACAGTTTGCCTTGAATCCATTCGAATCGGCGGCGGCCGTCGGGGGTGCGCAGCACGCTCATGTCCGCTCCGCCACCCAGCGCTGCGGGCCCCGAGGTGTACAGATTCGGATAAGCCAGGGTCGTGCCATGGCAGTCCTTGCAGTCGATCTCCACCGCGAGCGCTACCTCTCCGTAGATGTGGCCGTTGCCATGGTTGTCCTGGGAGAAGTGGCAGTCCACACAGTGCATTCCGACATCCAGGTGGATGGATGACATGTGCACGGCCTTGTCGAACTTCTGCGGATCTTCGTCGGAGACAATGTTGCCGGCTGCGTCGAGCAGATTACCTTTGCGATCGCGTTTGAAGACCGCGCGGAAATTCCAGCCGTGGCCGTGGTAGTCGGCGAACTGGGTGTCGGAAAGTTCCGGGTTCAGCTCCGAGACGGTCTTCAGGAATTCCACGTCTGCCCATTTGCCCCTCGCCGCAGCGGCTTCCGGGTTGCGTTCATTCACCTTGCGGATGGTGTGGGCGTCGGGATACTGCTGCTGCGCCGGCCACATGTGTGGTGCGTCGGACTCGTAGTCCCACATTGTGTAGCCGAGATATGTGTTCATGAACATGTTTGGCTGGTGCATGTGGCAGATCATGCACTGACTCGACGGAATTGCGCGGCTGAACGTGTGTTGCAGCGGATGGCCGGACTCATCTTTTGGAATCGTTGGATCCACGGTGATCGTCTTGCCGTCGTGGCCGTACTGGGCATACCCGGCCGAATGCCGCGGGTCGCGGTCGTTGGCGTATATCACATGGCAGGAAGCGCATCCGGAGTTGCGATAATCGCCCGGATTGTCGCTGGTGCCCATAAACCAGGTGTTGGGATCGTTCAAGCGGGTTTTGGTGATGTTGATGATCGGTACCGAGATGCGCCCGCCAGTACCCGGTCCGCGATTGGATTGCTTGAAATCGGGCCGCCCAGGCTCCTCCAGACGTTGGATCAGTCCCAGGGAATTTGGAATTCCGGTTTCCGGGAACAGGTTGATGATGTTGCGCCCGCCGCGCTCAAACACCCGGAAGATGTCTCCGGGTTTGACGGTTTCCCAGGCGGGCAGCGGCAGTAATTGGGGAAGCACGCCTTTTTCGGCCACCAGGTGTCGAAGCGCTTCGGGTATCTCCGGCCCTTTGAGAATTGCGCCCACGCCATCACTGGTATAGGACTCGCCCAGGATGTAGTTCTTAAATGGCAGAATGCCATTATTGTAGGCCGCGCCACCCCACAGCATCGCGCCGGTGGTGTGCAGGCTCCGAATCGAAGCCTCGATGATCTCCTGGTGGCATGCGCCGCAGGCCTGCTCGGCTACCCGGTAGTCGGACGGGTTCATGAAGCGTATGAATTCCGACGATTCACGGTTCAGCAGGGTGTAGCTGTGTTCAGGGTTCGCGCTGTGCGGGTAGTGCCAGTCGCCCGGATAGAGTGGTAACACGTGGGCGCGTTCCATGATGGGATCGCCGTGGCCGTCGTGTCCGCCACCGTGACCCGCATCTGCAAAGATGTCGGCGTTGCCGCCGTGGCAGTCCGTGCAACCCAGCCGTATGGCAGAGCTTTCGTGCATGGTCTTGTTGTCGGTCTTGGTGTGACACGACTGGCAGCCGGCGCTCTTGGCTTCTACCTGTGCTGCGGTTTGCCGTGCCGGTGCGGGTGGGGTGTGCGAATATGTTCGTTCAACGGCTTTGGAGCCTTCAGAGGCCAGTGTTTGCAGCGGGGTTGAAGCGATGGTCAATGCAACGATCAGTGCTATCAAAGTGATTGAAATTCTCATCAGTAAGCCAACGTCAGATTGAGGAGAAAGTAATCCGAATCCTCGTCGGGAAACAGATCATCGAAGCCGTCGCCCGGGATCAGCCGCGCATAGGATGCGCGCAACACGATGTTCTGCGACATAAATGGCCGATAGATGAACGAGACCGAAACATCGTGGCCGATCTCTTTGTCGATCGGTGCCTGGTTGCGCGCGGCTTCGAGAACCGCTGTTTCATCGAAGCGCAGATAGTTCCAGTTCAAGGACATACGAAGTTCGGGCAACAGGTCCATGTCTACCCCCGCGCCGACCAGGATCAGACCCGGGTTGGTGAAGTTGGACTGCCCCTCTTCTTTGGACGAGCGCAGGCTCGGGATCACGGCATTGCGACCGGACAGTGCCACCCGGCCACCGCCGATCAGCGGAATGCCCTGGCGTATCCAATAGCTGGTATCTGAACCGGCGAACTGCGGGTTCTCGAACACGGCATCGAAACCGTTGGCTTCGTCATCAAAGGGATCGTCATCACCGCTGCTGTACAGGAACGACAATCGCGGTCGGATCCAGTCGAAGTCCATTGACACCTCGGCAGCGAAGAACAGGCTTCTCACGTCCACCTTGTCGTTGACGAACACCCCAGGGTCAGTGTTGCCGAACGCGAAGTACAACGAGGTGGTGAGGTTCAACCGTCCGAAGTGTCCGTCGCCGTTGTAACCGAGATAGGTCACGTCATAACCTCGAGGACGTTCCTGACCCAACGATGCCGGACGTTGAATAAACCGGTTCTCGTCGAAGTAGAACTCGTTGTCCTCTGTGTTGCGGTTGTGCAGCACCGTCGCCTGGGAGACGAAACCCTTAACCGGAAAGTCCTGCCAGTACAGATTCGCGACGAACACGTCATCGTCGCGAAGGTCCTTGGTGACGTCGTTCAGGCCGCTGTTGGTATCCTTCTCCAGGCGCCGGAACCACGCCAGGTTGTATTGAAAAATGTTGTTGTTTCGATTGCCGAACAGGCGGATACCGAGCTGGTTGTCCTGAAACAGAAATCCACGGAAGTCTGACGAGAATGGTTGAATGCCAATTCGAATGCTGTCGAAGTCGAAGCGATCCGATACGTTGCGCAGATGCTTGTCGATGAACGCTGCCTGCACGCCAAAGTGCTCGTCGGTGCGTGTCCTGCCGCGCTGTGGATCGACGTTTACGCCGGTCACCTCATCGAGGTTGACGTGGTTGATCTGCACCGCCGGCGTGAAGCGAAACTCCCAATCCGGCGGCCGGAACACCGTGTCACCCTTGAGGTAAACGAACTCCATGAGCAGATTCTCGACCCCTACCCACTGATCCGATGAGCCGAACACATCGATCTGGCCGGGATCCCCGGTGGAGTTTCCACCCACAGGGGTCGGCACTTCGCGCAGCTCGAAAATCGAATCCGAGATGAGCGCCATGTTGAAAAACCACTCACCGTGGATGGGCCTGTCGCCCTTTAACGTGTTGCGGTTGTATGGGTTGAACCAGTCGTCCTCGTAGCCGAGGCCTTCCACGATGCGCCACCGATCTGGCAGCGGAACCCGGGCCACGTAGTCCTCCAGGCCCGGCCGTGGGACGACCGAAACAGGGTTCTTTGTCCGCGCCACGGCGGCGCGCGCGACCTGAGCATCACTGCGGGCGCCGGGTAATCGGCGCCGGGATGGGGCCGGAGTTTCTCCTGTGGCAGAAGTGGCAGAACCGGCCGCGGCTGCCGCTTCTGCCCCCACGGCTGCCTCCGCCGCCTCGGCGCCAGGCTCCGCCGCCTCGGCGCCAGGACAAGGGACCTCACGAAAGCCCGGCCGTCGCCGCTTTACGATGCGCCCGTCGTCATCCTGGTAGCAGACCTGGGCAGCGAGTGCCGGCGCCGCTGGAACCAGCAACACAGCCAACAGCAGCATACTCAGCAGCATTTTCAGCGGAAAAGCAGCGACAGCGCCGGGCGGTGCCTGTGCTACTTGTTGTCGCATACGTTCTCCTCGGCGCTATCCACGAACGGTGCCTGGGGACACTGCACGAACCGCAGGCGTACGCCTTGGGGAGTCAGGTTGTCGGCACGAATCGACGGGGGGGCGTTGTTGATCGTACCGCCCAGCGCGTCCCCGGCGTTGTGCAGACCGAGAAAGGAAATCATGTCGTCCTGGTCGATACCATCGCCTGAAACTCCGATTCCACCCTGCAACGTATCACCGCGATAGATCGGAACGCTGCCCGGAAAGATCTGCAGGCCGTTGCCGAGGCGGCCGTCGACAGCTGGCGGCGTAAACGTGTTTGTAGAAAAGTCGGCGGCGACGCCGGCACAGTTGCTGCCGACCGGCGTGGTCGCTCCGTCGGTCGCGACGAAGAAGACATGCTGCAGTATCGCGTTGACGACCAGGTCGAGCTGCAGGCCCGTGGAAAACACGCTCCATTCACCGGGTGGTTTGCTGAACGGCCCGTGCTGGGTATTCTCCAGGCCGTCCGGGAATGTCGGTCGCGACAGATTACCACCGGCGCGATCAGAGAATGCGAACGCCCCGTTAGTCAGCGCCGCGGGGTCAGCGAGAAAAGCCCGCGCGGCAGCGACATAGTCGCCAATGGCGACCGAGCGCGCGGTCAGTGCCAGAGGATACTGGGCGTCGGGCAGGCTGTTGAGAAAGGCAGCCGCCCGCGCTGAGGAGAAAAACGCCGCCGTGCGCGCTTTCTGCAAGGCTACGTCGGCGCCGAATATGGGTGCATCGCGGGTTCGCACCATACCGAGAACCGCGCCATTGGTGTCGACAACCGCGATCGTGACCCGCGCGGTGTCTCCGAGCGGTCGACGAATCTGGGCTCGTGCTCGATTGGCGATCGCCAGCGCTTCGGACAGGATCGATTGTACTTCTGCCGAGGTCAGGCCGCCGTCTGTTGAGTCAATGGGCGGAAACCGAGGTTGGTTCGCATTGTTGACGAAGATAAAGGCGTCCTGGCCCGGAAAGCTCGCGTCGGCGTCGGCGCGTATACCCGAAGCCGCAGTACCAAAGGCCGTGCCGGCTTTCACGATGCCGTCGCTGTACCCGGCGACGGCGATGAGGCTGCCGTCTGCTGCTGTGAGGCCGGCAAAACCAGGCGCGGAGGCAGGATCGCTGGCCAGATCTGAAAAATCGACGTCGGCGAACCGGAAGGTCTTGCCGTCCACCGTGATGCGGTCTGCGCGTCGGTCCAGGGGAGCGGCGAATCCAAAGCTGGCGGCGGTCGCCACCAGTTCATCCACTGATGCGTCTACGTTGCTGATCACCTTGTCGATGCTGTAGTGACCGTCGGCGATAACCCCCACCCCGCCGATCGCGGCTCCGTCTTTGTACAACGGCAGCCCGCCGGGGTCCGCCGACAAGCCCAGGGGCGACTGCTTGGGTCCCGCGTCGGGGCCGACCCCGTTGAATCCGGTGGTGAAGTCGGAACAGGCGAGCTGACTGAACTGCACACCGAACAGCGGCCCCGCGGGCTGATTGTTTTCGCCGGGATTGAAGTTTTCCTGAACGATCTGGCTTGCCGTGCGGGTGGTGAATGCGTTGCCTTCGGTAGACAGAAAGGCGCCAGTGATCGCCTTGGCGATGGCGGCCTGATGGTCTAACGCGAACGGCAGCGCCGCCGATGGCAGGCTGATGCCTTCCAGGCCGCCGTCGATGACGACCGTGGTGGTGGTGGAGAGGAGCACGGGTTGCACGGCCGGATCACCCATCCGAAACACCGCCAGGACGTTGCCAACTCGGTCCACCACAGCGATGGTTGCCTGAACACCCTGGGCGGTTGCCTCGGCCACGGCCTGGGCGATGACCAGCTGGACGTCGGCAACACTCAGCGCGCTGGCAGGTGTGGCGCAGTTCCCGCTGCATCCCGGGGTGGTATCGGTACCGACGGGATCGCCGCTGGACCCGCCCCCACCGCATGCCCACAGCACCAGCGTGCAGGCCCATACAGTGCTGAATCGCAGCAAATTCACTCGGCTTGCCCCCCATATTCGGCCACGGCATCGATAGTGGGTTGCGCCTGGACGTACCGGGCATCCGGGTGAAATGCATGGCAATCCACACAGTGCAGGGGGATCAGTTCACTGCTGCGATGGTCGCTGTGGCAGCTGGTACATTGATTGATATCGGGCAGCAGTACGTCGCGGCTGCTGGAAGACCGGTTGGCTTTGTGGCAGAGCTGACATGCGCCGTCACCGCTTGCGCCTTCCTGAGTCAGGTGGGCACGGTGATCGAATTCGGCGGCAACAAAGAAGTCTGGCGTCAGCCGAACCGGCACGACCTGGTAGCGGGCCAGCAGATCTTCGCTGTTGTGCACGACAACTTCATGGCACGTCACGCAACCGCGTTTGGTGAACTGGTTGTCGGCCTCCTGGGCGGTTCGGCGCTGGGCGCAGATATGTATGGGCTCGCTGCAGCGGTCGCGCTCGGTGGCCCGACCCGGCAGTCTGCGTCGGGCGTTGGCCTGTTGATTGGCGTTCGGGTCGGCATACATGCGGCTGTAGTGGCCCTCCATGGCGAGTACCACCTCGGCAGGATCACCGTGGGGCAGTTCCCGGTCCGGCGCGCGCCGGTCGAACTTCAGATCATGGCACGCGCGGCAATGCCGTTCCATGGTGCTGAGTTCGAAATGCTCGTCGTCGGCGCTGAGCGTATGGCAATCGTGGCAGCCAAGGGCCTCGCCGGTTGCGAGGTCCTGGACCTTGTCGGCGTCCAGGTGAATGTCGTGCGGGTACTTGAGGTTGGATCGGTCTACCGCCTGGTCCAGATACTGGGTTTCCGGACGCCACTGGTATACCAGCCTGGTGCCCCGGGCAACCGGGTCGGCGACCAGCAGGTCTGCGCTGAAAGACGGGTGGATCATCGGACCGAATCCACTGACCGAATCCAGCTGGATATTCGCGCTGTCTGGTTCTGAGTGGCAATCGATGCACAGCGCATCGGCAGTGATGGTCATGTGCACCGGCTCGTTGTGTTCTTTATGACATGTTGCGCAACGGATCTCGGCGAGACCCACGTGACTGAACAGTGGTTCGCTGGCGTGCTCGGTCATGCTGACATGGCATGCGACACATTCAGTATCCCGAACCTTCTGGAAAGACTGTCGGTGGCAGGCGCCGCAGTCATTGCCGATTGCAACGCTGTGGGCGGGCAACAGCGGCCCGGACGACCATAGCGCATCGCTCATCAGCTCGGGCAGGTTGTCACGCGGCAGGAACCAGGGCACCAGCAGACCCAGAATGACTACCGCCATCGCAAGCCACCAAGCGGGCGACCGTTTGCCGAGCCAGGTCTGCTGCAGATCTGTGACGAACGCGGCTTCGAACTCGCTGGCCTCTACCTCGGTATTCAATTCCACGGTGATCGCCGCGTCGAATCCACCGGGGGCATCAATCAGGGTCACTCGATTGCCGGAGATCTCAATGCTAGTGCCCGGATTCAGTTCCGCCTTGGTGACATTCAGGTCATCTCCAACCTGAACCCTGGCCCCGCGCCTGCAGCGCAGGCTGAGCCCGTCGCGGGACTTGGTCAGAATGGCGTGGTGGCCGATGATGCCTCGGCCGATGACCTGAATCGTCTGGTCCGGCGCACTGCCGATTGACAGGGCGTCTCCATCGAAATCACGGTCACGGAATTCGCGCTCGCCGTCGCTGCGGGTGGTGATCTCGCGGATGAGAACCTGCACGCGCGCCTACCAGTAAATGAATGTGGAAACGATGTGCACCCCGAGGGCCACGACCGTTGCAGCGGTTATTGGTACGTGCAGGTAAAGCCAGGCCTTCAACCAGCCCTGAAACCGAACGTCCTGGCGTAACCGGCGAAGAATGGCCTGGCGCCGGCATAACACCGCCAGCAGGTCCTGCAGGTAGGAGACCTCGGCGCGTTTTTCGGCTTTCGGGATACGCGTCGAGACGTACGCGATGATCGCTTCCTGGTCACGGTTGTGACTGGCGCCATCTTCCAGAGTCTCAAACCGCGAGCTGTCCTTGCCGGTCAGTTGTGCTGGAATGCTGCCGCCCACGGTTGTGCGTTCGATGCTGCTGAGCACCGCGGTCTGGATGTCTGCAGCGCAGCTGCGGGCGAGCTCGGCTCCCCGTCCGTTGAGCTCGTAAAGCTCTGCAAAAAGCTCCGAGCGGTTGCTTCCGGAGCGGTTTGCGGTCATGCGCCGGGGATAGTTGAGGTAGGTGTACACGCCGAACATGCCGCTCACGATCACCAGGCACATCAGCGCATAGGCGAGCGTGTGCACGTTCCAGCCGAATTGTGCTGCACAGTGCAGGGTCGCCAGAAACCACAGTGCGAGGCCGAGATAGATGTGGGCCGACGTCCAGCCCTGAGTGGTCCCCAGACGTGAGCGATAGCTGCGTTTGCGAAAACCGAGCAGCGCCAGCAGCACGATCAACCCTGCCGCCCAGGTACCCAGCACGTAGCCCTGCCAGGTCCCGCCGTTGGCCGGCTCGGTGCTGCTGTGCGAGGCATACAGGATCCACCCGGCGATGACGCTGCCGAGGAACCACCAGAAGTAGCGAAAGTTTTGAAACCGCAGGAGGTTGTCGAACATCTGCGCAGCTAACCAAGCAGTCTGATGAATTGTTCTGGATTGACCCGCTGGGCAGCCCCTGTCGGACATGCTCTGACGCACGCAGCTCCGGCCGGGTCATTGACACAGGCGTCGCACTTCACTGCTCGTTTGCCTTTGTTGAGCGACGACTCGGGTGGTGTGAACTCGTCCGGCTCGCCCGGACCGGTGCCGCTCCCGAACAGCATCCACTGCAGCAATCCTGGTTTCTGCGGTGCTTCGTAGCTCATCTTGATGACGTCGTAGGGACAGTTTGCCTGGCAGTTGCCGCAGCCAATGCAGGTGTCGTCGATGAACACCTGGCCGTCGGGAGAGCGCTGAATCGCAGCCGGCGGGCAGTCTTTCATGCAGTGAGGATGCTCGCAATGGCGACAGGCGATGGGCACGTGGATATTGGCATAGCTCTTGCCGGCCGCCCGGTTCAGCCGCGAAAGCCCCTGATGCGTTTCGGCGCAGGCAACCTCGCAGTTGTCGCAACCGATGCAAAGCTGTTCATCGATCAGCAGCACATCGGTTGCCTCGCCCAGACCTTCGTCGAGCAGGAAGTTCATGATATCGCTGGATTCCGAACGGACCTCCATGCGCGTCACCTCGGTGAGGTGCTCGCTGGTACGCGCCTGCAGGGTGGACAGGTTGGCGTTTTCCAGTCGCATGAGAGCGAGAAACTCTGACTGTCCGATCTCAATGGTTTCCGCTGCGACCGTGGCCAATGCCCGCTCGCGGCGGGTGGGGTCGCCCATGAGGGCCATCTCACCGACGAGTTCGCCCGAACGCAACTCCGCGACCGTGATCGTTTGCCCGCCCACGTTTCGCTGCAGGGAAATCGAACCGCGACGGATGATGTGGAGTGTGTCGCCCTGATCGCCGGGCTCAAACAGCGTTTCGCCAGCCTTGAACTGTCGCACGATGGCGCCTTCGGAGATTCCTCGAAGTTGATCGAAGGTTGCTCGCGGGGCGAACAGGCGCCGAAGCTCGCGCACGATAAAAATCCAATCCACGCCGTTTCGCACGTCTTCGTTTGAGTTGAACAGCTTCACCATGATGCGGCGCGGGGTCGCAACCAGGATGCAGTTGGCGCCGGCGCGGGCGCTCTCCTGCCGAGGCCGGCCGGAAATCAGGCTGCCCTCACCGAAGAACTGACCGCGGCTCAGATGCATGTCGGCCTGGTCGGGATCATTGCTTTCCAGCACGACCTCGCCTTCCACGATCGTGAAGAACGACGTTGCGTAGTCGCCTTCCCGATACAGGTAGCCGCCCTCAGGAATGACCTGGGTAATGCGCGGGCTCTCTGAGCTGTCGCGCAGCGCCTGCAGGTTCTCCTGGGCTTCGTTTAGAAGTTCACCCTCGGGGAAAGAAACGGTCACCTCGCTATCGATGATGAGCTCTCGAAACTGCAGTGCGTTGAGCCGCGCAAAAAATGGAATGCGGCGCTGGAACAGATCGAGCACGTCGCTGGGTTCCCGGTCCAGGGGCAACAGTTCGAATTGAGCTTTCAATAACGGGTTGTCGGCGGGTTCCACATCATTGCCGTTGATGTATTCCACCACGTCGTAGCCCTGGTTCATGGCCTGCTTTATCAGCGGATAGCCGGCCAGAGAACCGATGATGTACAAGCCCGGGACGTTGCTTTCGTAGGTGCCGCTCAGCTCCGGAATGGCGTCGGGGCGCTTGGTCGGAAACTCAACCCCGCAAGCCTCGACGAACGTACGAGGCGGCACGCCGCCCAGGCGGGCAATGATCTGATGGCAGGCAATTTCCGTTTCACCGTCGGGAGTGTTGACGATCATCTTCAGCGGGGTCTCTTCCTCCGCGGTCGCGATTACCTCCTTTGGCGTGGTGCTGTAGAAGCACTCAAACTCCTTGCCCGGATCGCTGATCGCCGCGAGCACGAGATTGAGGTTGCCCTCTTTGGCGCGGCTGAATTCATCGCGACGGTTGAGGATATATACGCGGTTCTGTTCGGCCAGCCCAAGGGCGTTTTCGATGGCCGAGTCGCCGGCGCCCACCACGATGAAGATCTTGCCTGAGTGGGCCTTCGGGTCATCCAGAACGTAATCCACGCCAGCCAGATTTTCGCCCTCGACTCCCAGTTTGCGGGGGCTTCCCTCCAGACCGATGCCGAGGATGACGTGATCGGCGGAGATCTCCTCGCCACCTTTGAGCTGCAGCTTGAAGGCGTCCTTGCTGCCCTGAATGCCAGTCACTTCCACGCCGTACCTGATGTTGAGATTCAGATCGTCCATGCCGGATTGCCAGGCACCCAGCACCGCTTCGCGGGTCGCGGCGGCAAAACCGAAATCGCTGCGCAGCGCCAGGTAGCCAGGCTCGGCCATGACGTGCTTGCCTTTCTGGTAGCGCTGAATGGTTTTGGCGTGTGCCTCGAATCCTTCGAGCAGGATATAGCTCGGCTCGCTGGCGTTGCGCGCTTTGTCGAGCGCCGCCGCGCGACCTGCCGCGCTCAACCCTGCCGGACCTGAGCCAACGATGGCAATCTGATAACTACCAGCCACAAAGCCTCCCCTCAGTCCGGAGTAGGTTATGACGAATTGAATGGTCTGACCAGGCGGTTTTTGGCGGTTCTACGTGTTCCGGGGATGGGTAGCGGATTTGCGGGTCAGATGGCTGAATCCGGTTTCAATAAGCGTATTGATCGATTCGGCACTGTGCCTGGGTAAGGCCTTTGCCGCGAACCGGCGCTGGATCGAGCCATGCTTGTGCGGCCTGGGTTTCGTATCCGTAGGCCCCTTGTTCGCTCAGCCGAGGAAGGCTTACCCATTCGCCATCGTAGCCGACCGGAAAGCCTTGACCGGTCAGGGTGTAGCCATAGACCCGGCACAGGTGACCCAGCTCGGGGTAGTCGCCCACGTAGGACACCCAGGGCGGCTCGATTCGCAGCTGGGTGCGCAGATGCGACTGTAAAGACGCGATGAGGTTGCCCTGGTCCCAATCGGGAATGGCTCGTTCGATGAAGCTTGCCCCGCCAGGCAGGCTCCAGCCGCCGGACTGGGCGTCTTTGACAACCAGTACGCTCGGCTCGGGGGTCTCTCGAAACAACACCAGACGGGTGGTGGCGAGCGGTTTGTTGCCGTGCACGGCCAGGAGCGATTGCCCGGTTTTTGAAAGCGCTGCAAAAACGTCATCGTCGTAGAGGAAATATCCCGTCGCCGGTGGTGCACCAGCCGCGGCGTACTTGTTGAACAGGCCGACCCTGTGGTGCTCGGCTCGATTGGGGAGCGCGCGATGCCAAAGATGCATGTTCATCAGTGCCAGATCGCCGCGCTGCAGGCCGGGGTCGATGAAGTCCTGGTTGTCCGGGCGTGTTGGTGGAGCGACTTCCAGAACGCGTTCGTTGCCCTGTTGTATCCGTTCGACGTGGTGGGAGCCAGGTGCGATCAGCAGCGGTCCGCTGTCGCTGTCGAAGTCGCAGAATGGGACGATGCTGAACAACCAGTTCATCGACGAGCCGACCGGTCGCCAGCGTTTGTAGTCGTTGTGTGCCGGTAGGCCGTCGCCACCGGGCGTGCGGTCGTAGATGACATAGGCCGTGAGCCTTGGGTCGTCTCCGAGCAGCTCCGTGACCGGTGAGATGATCGCCGGGTGTTCGACGATGAACGCAAGATCCGGGTCCTTCAGGCAGTTGTTAGCCAGGGTGTAGCGACCGGGATCCGGGTAGTTGGCCGTCGTCAGCGTTCCGTCCAGCGGTGGATTGCGCGCGAACCCTCGCTCCAGGCGTTGGATATCGTGTTCCGGTATCGCGCCCTTGAGGATTAGAAATCCTTGTTGCCGGTACGACTCAACCTGTTCTGGGTTCAGCATAAGTTCATCCGTTTCGGGGCGTCGGTTCGCATCAGTATTAAGCGTCGGGTTTACGCCGCTGCTGTTTCTGCGTGCCACGCCGTTTCTTATCGTCCATGCGCCGTCGGCGTTGTGATCTGGACGGTGCGGTGGTCACACGCTTGCGTGGTGCGTGACGTGCCCGGGTGACCAGAGCGACCAATCGCGCGTGGGCGTCTTCGCGGTTGCGAACTTGAGATCTGAAGCGCTCGGCATGAATCACCAGCTCGCCCTGAGCGTTAATCTGGTGGCCGGCGAGCCGTTTCAGGCGCTCGCGCACCGACCGCGACAATTGCGTTCGGTTGAGATCAATGCGCAGCTGCACCGCAGTAGCGACCTTGTTCACGTGCTGGCCGCCCGGCCCCGAACTGCGCACGAAGCGCTCGGAGCAGGCGGCAGGCGGAATGTCCTGTGGCAGGTCCAGTGGCATATGCAAATCACATCAGGATGGTTTTGCTTGGACGTTCGGGCTCTTCTCGAACCAGCCGAGGCACCAGATACCCGGGCAGTTGCTGCCGGAGGCCGGTGGTCAGCACCCGGGCGCGCGATTCAGGGACGTCGAAATGGGCCGCACCGGCGACCGGATCGAGCAGATGGAGGTAGTAGGGCAGCACCCCGCAGTCAAACAGACCCCGGCTGAGCGCCTCGAGCGTATCGAGCGTGTCGTTGACACCAGCCAACAGCACCGATTGATTCAACAGGAGTGTATCGGTGGACCGCAAAGCCGCCAGACCAGCATGCACGGATGCGTCGATCTCATTGACGTGATTGCAGTGCACGACCAGCACGGTTTTCAACCGGGTCTCGGTCAGTGTCTCGAGCAGGCCGCTGTCAACGCGCTCGGGGAGGATGATCGGAAAGCGGCTGTGGATCCTGAGGGTGTGCACGGATTCCAGCTGCTCGATCTGAACGATGAACTCGCGAAGCGTCTGATTGGAAAGGCTTAGCGGGTCGCCGCCGGAGAGGATGATCTCGCTGAGGTCCGGGTTACTGCGCAACTCGTTGAGCGCAGGCTCCCACTTTTGCCGGGTTGCGAGTTGCCCGGGGTAGGGAAAGTGCCGGCGGAAGCAGTAGCGACAGTGAATCGGACACGCCTGGGTGGTGACGAGCAGTGCGCGCCCGGCGTACTTTTTCAGCACACCATTGCGAGCAAGATCGATCTCGTGCAACGGATCCGGACCAAACCCGTCGGTCTCGAGTCGTTCGCGCAGGTCTGGAAGCACCTGCCGCAGCAGCGGGTCGCTAGGATCGCCTTTGCGCATGCGAGCGGCGAACGATCGTGGTACCAGCAGGGGAAACTCGCCGCTGCCGGGTTGGAAACCAGCAATGTTATCCGAATCGATCTCCACCACTTCCAGCAGTTCTGCAAGGGTACGTATGGCCTCGCGAAGCGAACGTTGCCAATCTGCTGGTACTGCGCGGGCGTTCCGGGAACGGAGTGTTTCCCGATCGGTTAGTGTTGAAATTGACACGGCTGCAATTCGTTATCGGGATGAGTAACGCTATTGTTACCCGGGCTGTCTCAGCTTACCAATCCAGACGGTGAGCAGATAAAACACCGCTCCACTGGCGACGATCGCGAGCCCCCATAACCCTTCAACGGGTCGCTCAATGAGAATGTAGCAAAGGGTCCAGCCGGTGACGCCAAGGAACAGGAGCGGTGGGAGTGGATACAGCACGGTCCGGTAAGGTCGCGGCAGCTCGGGGCGGGTTCGTCGTAGCACGAATACCCCCAGCACTGTAAAGAAAGTATTCAGCCCCAGCGTGAATCCGGCAAACACCATAATCGATTCGAAAGAGGCGGACAGGATAAACGCCAGCGACAACACCGATTGAACCGTAATTGCGACCGCCGGCACGCCGTCGCCGTTCAGCTTTGCCAGGCTGCGAAAGGCGACGAAGTCCTGACCGATTACCTGCAGAACCCGTGGACCTGCCAGGATCATCGCGCTGACCGTCGAGATAAGGAGCAGTGCCAGCAGCACGCCCATGATGCTTGCGCCGTCGCTGCCGAAGGCGAATCTTGCCGCCACATAGCCAATTTCGAGCTTGCCCACCATCGCGTCCATCGGTGCGACATGGAGAAACGTGAAGTTGAGCAGCAGGTACAGGGCCATGACGATCAGCGTGCCGACCAGCAGTATGCGCGACAGATGTTGCTGGGGCCGATCCATTTCGCCGGTGATGTAGGTTGCCGCGTTCCAACCGGTGTATGCGTAGTTCACATAGATCAACGAAACGGCGAACGCGCTGCTGGCGAGCAACTGGCCGTCGCCGGTCGCCGGCAGGAAGTTAACGGTTTGCGGTGTGTCCACCAAAACCCAGGCCAGAACGCAAAACCCCACAATGAGCATGACTTTAATAGCGGTAAATGCCCGCTGGACACCACCGCTCCTGCGTCGGCTGCTCGCGTGCACGGCAGTGAGCGCGATCACCAGTCCGCATGCGAGCCAGCGTGGTGACAGCGATGGAAAGGTTGCGGCCAGATAGCTACCGAAAGTGATCGCGGCCAGAGCAGTGGGTGCCGCGAAGCCGATGGTGGCCGATATCCAGCCGGAGATGAAGCCAGCGGCGGGATGGTAGATTTCGCTCAGGAAGTTGTATTCGCCACCGGATCTGGGGAGCGCTGCACCGAGTTCTGCATAGGTCAGTGCCCCGCACAGAGCGGTCAATCCGCCAACGACCCAGAGCATGATGAGAACGAACCCGGAATGGATGTCGGCCAGTTGAAACCCGAGGCTGGTGAACACGCCGGTGCCGATCATGTTGGCCATGATCACGGCCATCGCGGTTCGCGGACTGAAGTTCACGGGACCTGCCGCGGTGCGGCGCTCAGCGCCGGTCGAGGCGGAATACCTGTCCGCTCATTACCCAGTTGTCGTCGGTGTCCAGGCCGTACTTGCTCGCATACGCCGCCGAGACCCGATTGTGTTCCTGTGGATCCATTACTCGAACCGCTTCGAGCGGGAATATCTGCTGCTCAACCCGCAAGCGCACATCGCGATTGGCTTGGATGTGGTCTGTCCAGGTGGTTCCGTCATCGTCGGTCGCAATGTAGCAGTCCAGGCCGATTCCAGCGATCCAGATGTTGATGGAGTAGGGGTTGTCGGGCTGTGTTTCCAGCTGAACCGTGTTGGCCTCGGCGAGCAGCGACCAATCATGAGGGGGATCGGTGACCTTGCCTTCGAGCGGACCGCCGGCAAATACGATGAAAGGCTCTGAGCACGCGCCCAACAGGATTGTCGCGACAGCGAGCGTTACACGCAGCATACCGATCCCCAAAATGGTTGAGCCCAATTAGGGCTAATTCGTTGCACAGTGTAAATACCTTTATCTAAGCGAAATGCGTGGCGACTCCATCGGGATCAATCTCCCTGTGCGGAAAGGGTCTCGGCGATGGCGCTCTTAAGTTGAGATATCGAGAACGGTTTAGGCAGGTAGCCGAAGGACACCCCGGCGCTGTGGGGCGAGCGGTCGATCCGCTCGGTGGCGAATTTCACCCGCGAAGATGGTTATAGATTGCTCAAGATTGCGCCCAGGGTGCCGGTACGCACCCAGGTGCAGGTGTTTCCATTAGCGCGCACCGGTGATGCGCTTGAAGCGTTGCGTGCCGGCCAGATCAGCGGCGCTGCGGTTATCAGCATCCCCTGACGGCTTATCGTCGTTCATCCGCTCCGATCAAAAACACGTTTGTGAACCACTGTGGCGCCTTGTTTGGGATTGAGCTTGACGGTCACCAGCAATCGGCCGTCTTTTCTGAGCTCAAAGGTCTTGCTGACCTTGCGGGTCGTGGTTTCGTATCTCGAAGTGAGCTTGCGTTGCGAGAAGCTCGTGCGTGTGCCTTGAACGTTGCCGGGGGTGAGCGTCTCGCTGCCCACGCCGACGTAGGTAAGGTGTACGTCGTCTCCGACGTGTTCGATGCCGAGTTCGGCACAGCTCAACACTTTAGGGTCTCGGGTCGGCGCGCTGCTGTATTGGCCCTGGGAGCTGCCGCCGGTTGGAATGGGCATGCCGCCAACGCTTATGGTGGGTCGAACAGAGCTGTTACCGCCCCATCTACTGGTTTGCTTGCCCTCGGGTTGAACCTCGAGGGTCAGCTCGTTGTTCAGCGTCCAACTGCCGATCAGCCCCGGGGAATCTGCGGCTGCCGTGCCGATGAGCAATGTTACGACGAGCCCCACAGCGGCGATGGTCAGTGTCCTGGTGACGACGTTATTCGGGTTGCTCGTTATCTGCATAGCGTTCTGCCGGACGATCTGGGTATTAGAGGTCGTAATGACCTCAGAGTTCACTCGCGTCGAGCCGATGCGATAAACAAACCGTAGTCCCGCTCATGTCGGCTCAGCTGCAGACAGTCGTCGATGACGGTGTCGATAAACCCGGCCTGCGCCAGTTGCCGGGAGAGGTCGTCGCGTTTGAAGCCATGGTGGACGTCGACGTCCGGGCCGTGAAAGCTACCGTCTTCGGCCTCCAGATCCACGATTACCAGATGGCCACCGGCGTTCAGACAGTTGTGAAACGCCTGCAGGATGCCCGAGGTGTCGGGGATATGGTGAAGCGTCAGCAGGGTGAAAATGAGATCAAACGGCTTGCCGGGCGAATCGCCGGCGCTCAGATCCAGCCTCTGCACCGAGAAGTGCGTCGCGCGTGCGTCGGTGATTTTCTGCCAGGCTACCTCGAGCATTCCCTGGGAAGTGTCGGCAAGCACGCACTCAGCGAGCTCGTTCTTCATTTCGAACGACAGCAGCCCGGTCCCACAACCGTATTCCAACGCCCTGTCGACCCGATCGAGGTTCACCGTGGCCCGCAGGCGGTCAGCGACCCGCGATGCCCGGTAACGCTTGTCGTCCGTGTCCCAGGTCCTTGCGCGTGTGTCGAAATCGTTGCTATCCATAACGGGCGTTTATCGCCGGCTACGGCGTATCGACGATGTTGCGGAGTTTTTCACAAATCTGCACACGCTCGGATCGGGTCTGGGCCATGAAGCCGATGTTCAGAGCGGTGACACCGGATTCGCGCAGGGCAGACAGGCGATCGCGCACAAACCCTTCGGGGCCGATCAGGGAGTTCGTTTCGAGGTAGCTGCCCGGGATCGCGGCTTCGGCGGCTTTCTTGTCGCCGGAGAGATACAGATCCTGAATGAGTTTGGCTTCGTCCGGATAGCCGGACTTGCTGAAGATGTCGTTATAGAAGTTCTTCTGGCGAGCTCCCATGCCTCCGATGTACAACGCGGCGCCGGCCCTGCCTGCGTTTCTCATGTCTTCGAGCCCTTCACCGATTGCGACCCCGCCGCCGGCGAAAATCTCCAACGGTGCCCGCTCGGGATCCCGCAGCGCGGCCCCGCGTCGCAGGGAATCACCCCACACCGCGTCGGCAGCTTCGGCTGTGTAGAACGCGGGCAGCCAGGCATCAGCGAGTTCGGCGGTCATTGCCACGCTGTTCTCACCCAGCGCTGCGACTGCGATCGGAATGTCGTCTCGAACCGGGTGGTTGATTAGTTTCAGGGGCTTGCCCAGGCCGGTGCCCTCATTCTGCGGCAGCGGGATCTGGTAGTACTTGCCGTCGAACTGGACGCGTTCTCTGCGCCAGACCGACCGACAGATTGCAATGATCTCTCTCATGCGAGACACCGGTGCGATATAGGGAACGCCGTGAAAGCCCTCAATAACCTGGGGCCCTGATGCGCCAAGCCCAAGCATGCAGCGTCCGTCGGAGAGATAGTCGATACCGGCCGCGGTCATTGCCAGCAACGACGGAGTTCTGGAGTAAATCGGCAGAATGCCTGAGGCGATGGTAACGCGTTGCGTGTTCGCAGCAAGGTAGCCCATGGCGCTGGGCGCATCGAAGGAATACGCCTCGGGAACCCAGACCAGATCCAGGCCTGCCTGCTCGAGTTCCTTGATCTCCTCGACCGCCTCCTTGAATCCGCTGGCATAGCTCAGCAGCATCGATATTCTCATCGCCCCCCCCTTTAACTGTGTCAGTCGTGCAGCTGCGGCCACGATTGGTGGTCAAACAGGCGCACGGTATGCTTGGTGCGATGTTATCAAGAATCAGGACCCGGTCCTGGCGGATCGAACTTGACCGATTGACACAACATGAGCTTAAGATCACTTATTACTGCGAGGGGGTAGCGATCATCAATATCGAGGTAGTAGAAGGCGACATCGATTTTTCTCCACTGCATGAACGCATGCAGTGGTATGTGGATGAGAACATTCTGTCCTGCTGCAATACGTTGATTATGCGCGGAACCGACGTGATCGACTTTCAGACGTTCGGGTATATGGATCTCGAGAGTCGCAGGCCGTTGCTGCCTGATGCGATCTTTCGGATGTATTCCAACACCAAAATCGTGACCTCGGTGGCGGCCATGGTGCTGTTCGAGGAGGGCCGGTTTGCGCTTGACGATGCTGTGGCCGAGCATCTGCCGGAATTCGCAGACATGAACGTATTGCGTGAAGATGCGAGCAGCGTGGAGGACGTTGAACCGGCGCGCTCACCAATGTTGATGCGCCATCTGCTCAGTCACAGCTCGGGTTTGTCATATGGTTTTATTGAGCCGCAATCGGTCATTGACCAGAGCTACGCCGCCGCGGGTGTGGGCGCGGCGCCACAGGCCAGCGTCACCCTTGAGGGTCTTTGTACGGTGTTGGCCGGGCT
>JAYGEV010000181.1:0-12837 GCA_046582225.1 Pseudomonadales bacterium | reverse complement strand
TTCAGGACAATGATAGAGGTACGATCTGATTCTGAACCGAACAGCCGCAAGCAGGAGCCGCAGCAATGGCCGATCCCATTGAACTGGAAATTTTCACCGATTACATCTGACCGTGGTGTTACCTCAGTACCGGGCGTATTGAAAAACTCAAAGCAAACTTCGACGTTAATGTGACGTGGATACATTTCCCGCTGCATCCGGAAACACCTGCAGAGGGCGTCAGCATAGAAAAGCTGTTTGCCGGTCGCGACATCGACGTCGATGCGATGTATGCGCGCATGAAGGCGCTCATGGATGACGAGGGCCTGGAATACGGTCGGCGCGACTACACCTACAACAGCAGGCTCGCCCAGGAACTCGGCAAATGGGCTGACACACAAAACGGCGGTGAGGCGATCCACGATGCTCTCTACAGGGCTTATTTTGTCGATGGACGAAATATCGGAGACATCGAGGTGCTGGTGGAGATCGCCGATTCGGTGGGATTGCCGGCGGGAGCACCCCGCACGGTTCTCGAGCAGCGCTCCTTTGAGGCCCAGATCGATTCAGACTGGGAACGGTCGCGCTCCTACGGTATCACCGGCGTGCCGACGTTCGTCGCCGGTGGCTATGGTGTGATTGGCGCTCAACCATACGAGACGCTGGAGAATTTGCTGAATCGCGTAGAGCAGGAAAGTACGGTCTGATCGCATCAGCGGGTGGCGATACGCTTCAACGCATCTGCCCGCAACCTGCGAGCCTTCCGCTTTGCGGCGTCGCTGGCGTAAGCGTCCCATTGGTCCGTATCCAGCCCGCCCCAGTCTTGTGCCACTAGAATTGAGTCCTCGTGAACTACCTCGCCGTACGGGTCGGTCTCGAGCACATAGGGGGGTGAGGCGATGTACAGCACTTCAATCTCGTGGCTGGTTTCGTTGTGAAGCTGGAGCAGCGTTCCCGGTTCTGATACCACCGTCGACCCGGCGGGTATGACGAGTTGGTACGGTTCCGGTTCACGCGGGTCTTTCATCGTGACCGTGAGAGTTCCTGTTACGACGTAGGTCACCTGGGTGAGCGCCGGGTGGGTGTGGATCCATGACTTGACCCCCGGTGCAATGCGACCCGCGGTGATGCTTATCTGATCGAGCTCGGCGGTCGGCTCATCGCGTGGTGTCGTGTCGGTTGCGTTTAGAAACGCACTCACTTGAGTGCCGTCGGCAACCGCGGTGAATTCTTTGGGGCGGAAGATTTTTTTCATCGCGGTGTTCCGGTTTGTTACGCGAAAAACTCGCAGGCGGATTCGCTCATGACTTCCGGATGGGGTCCGTCCTGCCGTCCCACGCTTCGTGCACCTCCTTCCAGCGTGCGAAGGTTTCGCGCAGCGGCGCGTTGTTTTCATAGAGTTCCACGAAGCAGCCGAGAATCGGCCGTGTGTCCATGTAGGCCACCCGCGCCGCCGAAGTCAGGGTGGTCACCGCCGGGTAACCGGCTGCTTCGAAGCGCCGTTTTTCTTCTTCGAAATTGTCCGGCAGGATTGCAAAGTGGTGAAAGCCGTTGGTTCCGGCGGCCACCATCTCGCGATACACGCTTGGTGCGTCGTTGTGCTGCTGGATCAGTTGTATGTGAGCGGGTCCTGCCTGGCCGAACGCGTAGCTTAGATCGGCCTCGCTCGGCGTGCCCCGATAGAAGTGGTCCGGGGAAACATGGTGTTCTGAGAGATAAAACGGGCCGGCCCCGATCAACTCCACCCACCCCAGACACGCTGTTTTGATATCGTCCACGACGTACGCGTACTGGAGCACCGGGTAACGGACAAGACTCATGGCATCCTCCGGCCAGAAATTCGGTATCCAGCTTTTATACCATGATGAGCCCGTGTCGGGGTGCCGCGCCTTACGTTTCCGAATGACGGCAGATGGCGTATCGTCATGTGCTTTGAGGAAATGCGCACTCAATCATCGGGAGGTGTTTCGTGAGAATCCTTGTTACCGGGATGAGTGGGTTGATCGGCAGCGCCACACGTGGCGGCCTCGAAGGTGACCATGAACTTGTGGCATTGAATCGCAGTGACGTACAGGGCGTGACCACCTACCGGGCCGACATCACCGATTTTGACGCGATACGGTCGGCGTTCGACGATCAGGAAGTCGTTGTGCATCTCGCTGCCAACCCCGGAGAAAACTATCGCTGGGAGCAACTGCGCGACACCAACATCGAAGGTACCTGGCACGTTTTTCAAGCGGCCGTCGAAGCAGGTGTAAAGCGTGTGGTGTTCGCTTCCAGCGGTGCGACTGTTGCCGGTTGGGAGCACGAGGAGCCGTATGCGTCTCTGGTTGAAGGGCGCTACCAGGATTTGCCCGACACCTGGCCACTCATATCGGTGGACGTGCCACCGAGGCCGCGTGGCGTCTACGGCAGCACCAAGGTGTGGGGTGAAGCACTTGCTCAGCATTTTTCCGACACCACCGCGACCGGGTTTATCAGCATTCGCATTGGTTACGTGAACGCGGAAGACAAGCCGGTCGACGCCAGACAGCGCAGCGTCTGGTGCAGTCAGAGAGATGTCGTAAACGCGATCGTCGCGGCGGTGAGCGCGCCAGTGTCGATGCGTTGCGAGACGTTCTTCGCCAGCTCTAACAATCGCTACGGGTATCGAGATCTATCCCATGGCAAGGCATTGCTCGATTATGAGCCGATGGATTCTGCGGAAAATTCCGCTGAAGAACGAAGCTAGCTCGCCGGTGTACTAGGCGCTGAGCACGAACCCTTCGTAGCCCTTCGATGCCACGCCGTTGCAGATTTCCCGGTACGGTCCGATCCCGGCGATGTATGGCATGAACACCCGAGGTTTGCCGGGGATGTTCGCCCCCATGTACCACGAGTCGGCCTGAGGGAACAGCGTGGCGTTCGCCAACTCGCTCACGTGATCGACCCAGCTGTCTTCAGCATCCTTGCTGGGCTCAATGCAGCCGAGCTTCTGCTCACGAAGGTGCATCATGCAATCGGTCATCCAGTCCACATGCTGCTCGATGGATACGATCATGTTGCTGAGCACCGACGGGCTGCCTGGGCCGGTGATCGTAAACAGATTCGGAAATTCCGCGGTCATCATGCCGAGATAGGTGCGCGGACCGGCGGACCATTTATCGCGCAGTGAGATGTCGTTTCTGCCATGGATGTTGATGCGCAACAGCGTGCCTGTCATCGCATCGAAACCGGTGGCGAACACCAGCGAATCAAACTCGTAGTCCGTGCCGCTGGTTCTTAGTCCGGTCCGCGTTATCTCTTCGATCGGCGAGTCATGGATGTCGATCAGGGTAATATTGTCGCGGTTGAAGGTCGCGTAGTAATCCGTATCGACGCACACGCGTTTGGTGCCAAACGGATAACCCTTGGGGCACAACAGCTCGGCGACTTCCTGGTCGTGGACCTCCGCGCGGATCTTGTCCCGTACGAAGTCTGCGGCAATTGCGTTGGCCTGCTCGCTGTTTAACACGTCTATGAACGGGCCCCACATCGCAAGACCGCCCTGCTGCCAGCGCAGCTCCAGCTCTTCGCGCTGCTGCTCTGGCGTAATTTCCATGGCCGCCCACATATTGCCCGCCATGGCGATCCCGTTTTCGCCAGACAGCAGCATGCGTCTGATTTCGGCGTAGCGGGACTTCCACTCGTCCCGGGTATTGCTGTCGAGGTCGTGATTCCATGCGGGAATGCTGAAGTTGGCGGTGCGCTGAAAAACGGTCAGGTGTTCGGCCTGTTCGACGATGATGGGAATCGACTGAATCGACGAAGAGCCAGTGCCGATCATGCCGACCCGCTGGCCGGCGAAGTCCACGCCCTCATGAGGCCAGTAGCCGGTGTGATACCAGTCGCCGGCAAAGCTGTCGAGACCTTCGAAGTCCGGTCGCCTCGGGCTGGAAAGGCAGCCGGTCGCCATGATGCAGAATTGTGCGGAGTACTTGTCACCCTGGTCGGTGGAGACCGTCCACCGGTTGCTCGACTCATCGAAGACGGCGCTGGTTACGGTTGTGTTGAATTGAATGTCGCTGCGTAGTTCGAAGCGATCGGCAACGTGGTTGATGTAGCTGAGGATTTCGGGTTGGGCCGCATAGCGTTCGTTCCAATCCCACTCCTGTTGAAGCTCCTCGGAAAAGGAATAGGAATAGACCAGGCTTGGTACATCGCAACGTGCACCGGGGTAGCGGTTCCAGTACCAGGTACCGCCAACGTCTTCGGCGGCTTCGACGACCCGTACGGTAAAGCCCTCCGCGCGCAGGCGATGCAGCATATACAGCCCGGCGAATCCCGCACCGACGACCACGGCGTCGAATTGTTCGGATATCTTTGCGCTCGCGCTCAAACCAATGCCCTCTCATCTGCTGGCGAATCAGGTCCCAGCCCTATGATGTCAGGTGCACCGGGTTGTTCCAACTTCGGGAAGATCTGCAGCCTGCGCGCGTCGGCTTCGGGGCCCTGATCCCAGGCCGATGCGGTGAACCAGGTCTCCACCGCGTGCAGCGCCTGATAATGGCGATCGTGCTGGTCCGCATAGCGCTCGATCGCGGCGTTCCAGTCGGAGTTTGCGCACCGATGATCGAAACATGCTATGCGTAATCCGGGGTGTTTGTTGATAGTCTGAATCGCAAGACTACCTGGCCATATTGGGAGCCACCGCAATCGCCATCACTCGATTTCTGGCCGAACTATTGCTCAAACTGGCGGGCTGGCGGATTGAGGGTGAGATTCCCGCGACCGGCGCGTACGTTCTCATTGCCGCGCCACACACGTCGAACTGGGATTTCGTCTGGGCCATGGCCATCGCCATCGTGCTGCGAGTGAAGCTCAACTGGATGGGCAAGCACTCGCTGTTCAAACCGTTGATCGGGCCGCTGTTCAAGCGTTGGGGTGGGATCCCGATTCGCCGGGACGAATCTTCCAACCGGGTGGCGCTGATCGCCGAAGAGTTGCGCGCGGCGGAGTCCATGGTCCTGCTGGTCCCCGCCGAGGGTACCCGGAGCTACGCGGAGTACTGGAAGTCCGGCTTTTATCGCATCGCCAGCGCCGCCGGGGTGCCGATCGTGTTGGGATACCTGGATTACGCAGGCCGTCGAGGCGGTTTTGGGCCGATGCTGATGCCCACCGGCGATCTTCCCGCTGACATGGCCAGGATCCGCGCGTTTTACAGTGATTGTGTTGGCAAGTATCCACACAGGTCCGGCCCGATACGGCTTGCGGAGGAAGCCTCGTAACACCCACGGAATCCGGCGGAATCAGGAGAAAAACATGCTCGACACAGAATTTACCCGCCTGGTGGGCTGCACGACGCCGATTCAATCGGTGCCCGTACCGGGGATTGCGACTGCCGAGTTTGTTGCTGCGGTTTGTAACGCGGGTGGTTTGGGAATGCTGTCCGGAGGACTGGCCAGTCCCGAGACCTTACGCGCCGACCTCGATCGACTCGAGGCGAACACATCCGGGCCGTTTGGCGCGAATTTTCTGATGCCTTTCGTAACGGCGGACATGTCGCTGATCGAAATGGCGGCTTCGCGCGCGCGGGTGGTGGAATTTTTTCTACGGCGAGCCGGACCGGGAACTGGTGGCCATGGCGCGCGCCGGCGGGGCGTTGTGCAGCTGGCAGGTGGGCTCCGTTGCCGAGGCGCAGGCGGCCGAGCAGGCCGGTTGCGACTTCATCATCATCCAAGGCGTCGAAGCCGGCGGTCACGTGCGCGGCAGCGCGGGATAATTACCCGTTCTCAGTGGCACGCTGGCCGCGGTGACAGTGCCGGTGCTTGCCGCCGGTGGGCTTGCCACCGGTCGTGATGTGGCAGCCATGCTCAGCGCCGACGCAGCCGCAGCCGGTTGCCGGGTAGGGACGCGCTTTGTCTGCACCCGGGAATCCAACGCTCACGAGGACCACATGCAAGCGCTGGTGGCAGCCAACGCCGAAGACACCGTGCATACCGAGACCTTCTCGGTGATGTGGCCGGATGCGCCACACCGGGTCCTGCAGAGCGCGGTCGACGCGATGCAAACCTGCGTCGAAGAGGTGATCGGCGAGTGCAACATCTCCGGCAAGGTCTGGTCCATTGCGCGCGGCTCGGTAATAGCGCCGACCCGTGAACCGGTGGGCAATATTCAGGCCATGGCCCTGTACGCCGGTCAGTCGGTGGCCAACATCCATAGCGTGGACAGCGTTGCGGAGGTGATGCACGAACTGGTGGATGAAGCCACGCGACACCTTTCGGCAATGCCGCGGTGAAGAGTCCGGACTATGACCGCGGCTATGCCTCCGACTAAGACTCCGACTAAGACTCCGACTAAGAAAAGTTGAGTCCTTCCAGGCTTCCTTGGTCACGCCAGTCGCGCAGAATCTGAAAAAACGCCTCCGGTCCACCACCATACTGGCTGCCCAGCAGCGAGTTGCCCTGGCCGGGTTGTCCTTCGTTGTTGTAGTAGCCGGGCGTGCAGTTTTCCAGAAACGACTGATTGAATACCGCCATCTGTTCGATGGTGCTCACCCAGGCGTCTTCGGCCTCCTTGGATGCTTCGATGCAGTGCACATTGTTGTCTCGGCCGTGACCGATCATGTAGGCGATGTGCAAGCTCTGTTCGTTGAGCATGTGCGGAAAGTTGGCTGTGAAGGCACCCTGGACGATGCCCATGAAAAAGCAATTGGGGAAACCGTTGGTCTGAAATCCGTGCAGCGTTCGCAGCCCGTCCGCCCATTTGTCTGACAGCGTCTGTTCATCACGACCCACAATATCGTAGCCGGCACGTCGCGTGTAGGAGGTGCCAACTTCGAACCCGGTGGCAAAGATCAGACAGTCGAGTTCGTATTCTCGACCATCCACGACCACCGCGTTTTCGGTCATGCGCTCGACGCCGCGCCCCTGGGTGTCGACCAGGGTGACGTTGTCCTGATTGAAGGTGCCGAGGTACTCGTCATGAAAGCACGGGCGTTTGCAGAATTGACGATAGTAGGGTTTGAGTGCTTCGGCAGTCTCCGGATCGTCGACGATGCTCTCGGCGCGCGTGCGAATCTGCTCCATCTTCTCGAAATCCGCCAGCTCGACGTTGGCCGTCATGTCAGCAGCGTTGTCACCCGCGTCGCTGGTGCGGGCACGAGCCATCGTGGCCAGATTCCGAATGATGTCGGTCCAGCCGTCGTTCACCAGGTCTTCGTCCTGAAATCCACCGGTAACCAGAATGTTGAAGTTCTGCATGCGGCGCTGCTGCCATCCGGGCTCCAGGCTTTCTGCCCATTCCGGGTCGGTGGGCCTGTTGCCGCGGACATCGATGGATGAAGGCGTGCGCTGGAAGACGTAGAGCTGCTCGGCCGTCTTTGCAAGATGCGGGACGCACTGAACCGCGGTGGCCCCGGTTCCAATGATGCCCACCCGTTTGCCGGCAAGATTTGTCAGGTTGCCATCGGCATCGCCACCGGTGTAGCCGTAGTCCCAGCGGCTGGTGTGGAAGGTGTGTCCTTTGAACGAGTCGACCCCAGGAATGCCGGGTAGTTTGGGGCGGTTCAGTGGTCCGTTGGACATGCACACAAAACGCGCCTTCATGCGATCGCCGCGATTGGTCGCGATCTCCCAGCGCAGGGCTTCACCATCCCAGCGCATGTCGGTGACTTCGGTCTGGAAGCAGGCATTGCTGTACAGATCGTACCTGGCGCCGATGGCGCGGCTGTGGGCGAGGATTTCTGGCGCGAAACTGTACTTTTCCCTGGGTACGTAGCCGAGTTCCTCGAGCAGCGGCAGATAGATGTAGGATTCGATATCGCATTGTGCGCCGGGATAGCGGTTCCAGTACCAGGTGCCGCCAAAATCACCGCCTTTCTCGATTACGCGGATGTCCTCTACGCCCGCTTCGCGTAGCCTCGCGCCGGCCAGCAACCCACCGAAACCACCGCCGATAATCACCACCTCCACTTCGTCGAAAAGCGGCTCACGGCTGAACCCGGGCTCGACATAGGGATCGTCGACAAAGTGGGCAAACTTGCCGGTGACCTCAACGTACTGTTCGTTGCCATCGGTGCGCACGCGTTTATCACGCTCGGTTTGATACTTGGAACGCAGCGCATCGGGGTCGAATCCCAGATCGGTGTTGGTCGCTGTTGAATCGGTCATGCCCTGATTTCCCTGGTAGCCCAAAATGATCAAAAAAACTGGAACGCCATCGAATCGACAATTTATCGGTGTTTTGGGGAACTTTTCAAGTCTGCTGGGCGGCACGCGCCTGAGCAGAGCCTGATGCGCCGGTGCGATGATTGCCGTAGCATGCTCGGCCTGATTAAACCCGAGGAAGAGCAGAGTGGGACGACCTGATTTGTTGAGAGTGGTTTCGGCGGTAGTTGGCGCCTTCGCGATTGGAGGGGCGATCGCCGGGGTGAGCGTGGCGCATGCCGGGTGTGAGGAAGTTGGCTACATCGCCACTTTCGAGGTCAAGCCAGGAAGCGAGCAGGCCTTCGAGCAGGCCGTGGTTGCGGTCGCAGACAAAGTCGTCGAAGTTGAAGACGGCGTTCTGCTGTATGCGCCTTATCGGGGTGAAGATGGCCGATATTTCATGATGGAGCGGTACAAAAATCTGGCGGCGCGCGAAGTCCACGCAACGGCGCCAGAAGTTCAGGCGTTGTTCCCGGCGCTCATTGAGCAGTTGTCCGGTCCGATTGGCGTTGAAGCGGTTACCGCGGTTTGCGCGTCATCGGAATAGTCCCGACCCGGTGTGGGGTGGATCCTCATCTATACCCTCTACATTGGTAACAAAAACTATTCGTCCTGGTCGCTGCGGCCGTGGCTGCTTCTGACCGAACTCGGCGTGGATTTCGTCGAACGCCTGGTGGTGTTCGAAGACGGTGGCAGCTGGCAGAAGTTCCGGACCTTCTCCCCGACCGGTCAGGTGCCGTGCCTGCACGATGGCGACCAGACGATCTGGGAGTCGCTTGGCATCGTTGAGTATCTGGCCGAACGACACCCCGGGGTGTGGCCCGATGATGGCGATGCTCGCGCATGGGCACGCAGCGCCAGTGCCGAAATGCACGCCGGTTTTAGCGCGTTGCGCACCCTGTGTCCGATGACGGTGGCGGTGCGCATTCAACTGCACGAACAGCCACCCGCGCTTGAAAAGGATGTTGGCCGCCTGGCCGAACTGTAGAACGAAGGCCTGGACCGGTTTGGCGGACCGTTCCTCGCCGGACCCGCCTTTTGCGCGGTGGATGCGTTCGACGCGCTTGTGGTATTTCGACTGCGAACCTATGGCTTCACGCTGCCGGGGGCGGCGCGGGATTACGCCTCACGCATGCTGAAGCTGGAGGGCATGCAGAGCTGGCAGGCCGATGCGCTCGTTGAACCGTGGCGTGAGGCCGGTCATGAACGGGAAATTGCCACACTCGGTGAGTGCCTGGAAGATCTGCGCCGCTGACGACCCCTCAGCATGATCCGCTGCCGCAGGCCATGACCATGGCGCCAGCGCCCACGAGAAAAATCGGGATGGCCACGATCCCGCCCAGCACCGCCAGGGTGGTGCGGCCGACACTCACTTTTTCTACCGATACGCTTTGGATCTTCTCGAGGGGGATTGTGACCAGAGAGCCGATATCGTCGTTTCCAGCGATGAACTGATCGGTAATCCTGCCCACCGTGAACTCGTTGATGTAGCCATCTTTTTCGATGATCTCCACTTTGTCGCCCACTTCGATTGCTTCGGTCAGGACCGGTTCGTCGGCCAGCGGCTGCATGGTCATGCAGCCGGAGCTGGAGATCAGCAGGGCAAACAGAATCGCGTGGTCCATTGTGCGCATGGTTGTGTCCTCGCCTTCGTAGTGAGGGACACCCTAGTCGTGGGCATGCGCCCGGTCCTGATGGTGGCCTGAAGGTGTGTGAATTTTTCTTAGGCCCCCTAACTCGTTGATTCCTTTTCGAAACTCAGTTGAATACCGGGCAGGCGTGAGCGAAAGTGGAGCATTGCAAATACGGCGGACCACCTGAATGAAACTCGACTACTCGAAGATTGATGCTGAGCTCCTGCCCGGTCTGGAGCTGATGCCGCCTGGACTGGGCAGCCTGACCCGCGAGTCGTTAGGCGCGGTACGAGACATGCGCGCGGCGCAACCGGCGGTAGAGGTGGAAACCGATGTCACCATCGATGAGCGCACCATCGCCACCGATGACGGCGAGCTGAAGCTGCTGCTGTACCGACACCTTGATCAAGGCCCTGATCAGGGATCTGGAGCTGGCCTGCTGTGGATTCATGGCGGTGGCTACATTCTCGGCACCGCGGAGGATGATCGAGCGCGGCTGATCGCCCAGGAACTGAACTGCACCGTGGTGTCCGTGGACTATCGATTGGCGCCCGAGCACCCGTTTCCGGCGGGAGTGGAGGATTGTTACGCAAGCCTGCTGTGGATGGTCGAGCACGCCGCAGAACTCAACATCGATACCGCCCGGATCGCCATCGGCGGGCCGAGCGGCGGGGGTGGACTTGCGGCCGGCCTGGCGCTGATGAACCGCGATCGAGGGGGCCCGCAACTGGTCCTGCAGCTGCTGCTCTACCCGATGATCGACAACCTCCATGACACCGCGTCAGGGGAATACGTCGATCACCCGGTGTGGAACCTTCAGACGTCGTTAAACGCGTGGGAAATGTACCTCGACGGCACCCCGGGTACCGAGGCGTCACCGTACGCCGCGGCCACTCGGGCCACTGATCTCGCGGGCTTGCCGCCAACATACATCTGCGTGGGCTCTGAAGATCTGTTCAGAGACGAGGACATCGATTATGCGCGGCGGCTGATCGCCGCGGGCGTGCCCAGCGAGTTGGCGGTTTTCCCGGGGCTGTATCACGGCGGCGACCTGTTTGTGCCCCAGGCTCGCATCAGCCAGCGGCTCCAGCAAAGCTTCATGCAGGCACTGGCCGACGCGCTGACTTAGCTCAGATGTGGGCCAAAAGGCTGCTGACCGCCTGGGTGTGCTTGGCGGGAGCATGGACGCATGCTGCTTCGGACGTGCTCGACCTGGTTGATGAACGCCTGGGCCTGATGCGCGAAGTCGCGGCGCACAAATGGCACAACGGCCTGCCCATCGAGGATATCGAGCGCGAAGCGACCGTCATCCGCAATGCGGCCGAAACCGCACTTCGTCACGGAATCGAGGTCTCCACGACCCGTGAGCTTTTCCGTGTTCAGATCTCGGCGGCCAAAGAGATTCAGCGCTATTGGTTTGAACGCTGGGCGCTGGATGAACCCCCCGGGTCTGCGCCGGATTTGAACGCCGTGATTCGTCCTCAGCTGCTAGTGCTTGGCGAGCAGATTCTGGTGCAGCTGGCGTTGCAGGGTTGTTGTCAGATCGATACCACCGCGGCGTCCGTTGAGGGATTGAGTGCGGACACACACGCGAGTCTGCTGCGCTCGCTGGCGTCGGTCGATCGCTATCCGAGCCGGCTCGAGCAGGTGCTGCAATCCGGCGTGCTGCGCATTGGCACGACGGGTGACTACGCGCCGTTTTCGTACCGCACTTCGGACCACGAACGCTATGTTGGCATCGACATCGATCTGGCCGGCGATCTTGCGGCTTATTTGGACGTGGAGCCGCGGTTTGTTGCGACATCCTGGCCGACGTTGATGGATGACCTGCAAGCCGGTCGCTACGACATCGCAATGAGTGGTGTGTCGAAAACGTTAGCGCGGCAACGGGTAGGCTATTTCACGAGGGCTTATCACGTCGGCGGAAAAACGCCGATTTCGCGTTGTGATAATCGCTCGCGTTTCGGATCGCTGGAAGACATCGACCGCGAAGACGTTCGGGTTGTCGTCAACCCCGGGGGCAGCAACGAGCGTTTCGTCGATGAGCGGCTCACGCGCGCTCACAAGCTGGTGCATGCAGACAACCGGTCTATTTTCCGGGTCATCGTCAACGGTGAGGCCGATGTGATGATCACCGACCGTATCGAGGTGACGCTACAATCGGACATTCATCGCGGCGTACTGTGCGCCACCATGGCAGAGAATTTCACCTATCAGGAAAAGGCGTATCTGATGCCCCCCGACGATGCATGGCGATCCTACGTTGATGCGTGGTTGAATCAGAAACACAACGACGGTGAACTGAGCCGGGCATTTTCCCGGCACCTGAGTACGAGGCGGGAATCACCGCCCTAGGCAGACAAGAGCTCACAACATGTTGAAGCGATCATCCCCACTTGAAGGCCAGCTGGTCATGCTGGAGCACACATCCAAAGTGCTCGTCGATAATCGACTCGGAGACCCGCACGTGCGTCAGCTGCCGGTGTGGTTGCCGCCGCAGTATCTGGCCGCCCGCGGCCGGCGTCGGTTTCCCGTGCTGTTCGATCTCGTCGGCTACACCGGCTCTGGTTTTTCGCACGTCGCGTGGCGGGGTTTTGATGAAAGCATTCCGGAACAGGCTGCGCGGTTGATCGCCGAACGTAAAATGGGCCCGGCGATCATCGTTTTTCCGGATTGTTTTACTGCGCTTGGCGGCAACCAGTACATCAACTCGAGCGCCATCGGTCGCTATGCCGACTATCTCATCCGGGAGCTCGTTCCGTTCGTGGACGCCGAGTTCCGCACCCTCGCCTCCCGGGAGCACCGTGGTTGCTTTGGAAAGTCTTCCGGCGGTTACGGAGCGATCATCCACGCAATGAAGTACGCCGAGCACTGGGGCGCAATCGCGGATCACTCGGGCGACGCCTACTTCGACTTCGTGTATCGCGGCGAGTGGCCAAAGACGCTGAACCAGCTTGCCAGGCACCGAAGGCCCGCGCAGAAACCCGGTCGCTACTCAGTGGAGAAAGCCACTGCAGGATTGACCCCGGGCCTGGATGATGGCCGCATTCGCCGATTCC
>JAYGEV010000139.1:0-4859 GCA_046582225.1 Pseudomonadales bacterium | reverse complement strand
CCTTCACCGCAACCCAGGTCCAATACCCGATCATTCGGGGCCAGCCGCAGGCGGGAAAAATCTACCGTCTCGAGGCTCATTGCAGCGCTCGTCCATACAGGCTCAGCGTCTCCTCGGCGGCGCGCTGCCAGGAAAAGCATTCGACGATGCGCTTGCGGCCTGCGATCGCCATCGCCTCGCGTTGTTGGCTATCGCGTAACAGGTCGGCAATGGCGGCGGCCAGTGCGTCGGGGTCTTTGCTGGGTACAATCCGACCCGCATCGCCAACGACTTCAGGAAGCGCGCCACCGTCGGTCGCGACCAGCGGGGTCCCACAGGCCATCGCCTCGCCCGCGGGAAGCCCGAATCCCTCGTACTCCGAGGGTACCACCGCGACGGCCGAACCTGCGTACAGATAGCGAATCTCTTCGGTGCTGATCCCGTGAACGAAGCGAATCCGCTCTTTCACGCCGAGTTGCTCGATGAGTTTTTCGGTCCTGCCGCCTGGTTTGGGCTTGCCGATAAACACAAGCTTCAGCTTGGGAAAGCTCGTGCAGAGCCTGGCAAACGCGGGGATGAGATGCTGGGTGCCTTTTAGTGGCTGGTCGGCGCTTGCTGTGGTGATGAGTTGCCAGCGATTGCGCGCGATGCTCGGCTCCGGCCGGAACGCGTCGGTGTCGATACCGTTGTAGACCACCGATACTCTTTCTGGCGGGATATCGAACGCCGCACATATGTCCCGCTTTGAGCGTTCGCTCACCGTGATAATGTGCCGGAGCTTTCTCGCCACCCGCGTCTGCATCCTGAGAAACCCGTGCCAGCGTCTGATCAGGAGACGTTCCTGCCAGTCTTTGCCGTGAGCGAGCGCGATATCTCTGTCCCAGGTGATGGGGTGGTGAATTGTGCAGACGACGGGCATACCGAAACCGGCCAGGCGCAGCAACCCGTAGCTCAAACTCTGGTTGTCGTGGATGAGATCGTAGCGGGGCTCGTGGCTCGCAAAATAGCGGGTCAGACGTCGACCGAACGTATATGGCTCCGGAAAGCCGCCGGTCAGCATGGAAAACCATTCGAAGAAGTCGGTGCCTGAAAGCAGATGTCTGGGTCGAAGAGCGGTGACGTGGTTGGGTTTGGCGAACAGATTCAAGCCAGGCAGTTCGATCAGGCCCACCCGTTCGTCGAGTTCGGGGTAGGGTTCACCGGAGATCACGTCGACCTGGTGACCGGCGTCTACCAGCGCGCGGGAAAGGTACTTCAGATAGACACCTTGTCCGCCGCTATAGGGATTACTGCGATAGCCTAGAAGCGCAATCCGCAGGGGCTGCTGCCCCGCGTGGCGAGGGTCACGGGCGCGGTCGCCGCCGGCGTCCACGCCGGGTAGCGCATTCTCCGACATGCCCGCCCCACAGAACAAACCAGGATCTTAATGAGCGGCGTAATAGATCGCTACTGATTGCTGATCGCAATCTGTGCTGGTGGCGGGATGTTGTCGTCCGCCGAGGATTGTGCACTGCGCTCTGGACCCCAGCCGGGCTCGCTGTCCTGTTCGTTGTGCAGGTGGTGAAACAGGTTTGCCGTCCACTGCTGGCCTTCTTGAGTCTTGCGCAGAAACCGCAACCCCTCAGTAATGTATGGGTGGACGTGCTCGTGGAAAAATTCCGGGAACCCGGCCCGCAACTCTCCGGCGTTGTGATAGTTCAGCCGCGCGGCTTCTCCGGTTTCGCAAAATTCCACATACAGTCGAGCGAGCTTCTGTACATAGAGTGGATCGCCCATCTGGCCGATGAGGTCGGCTGCGCGAACCAACCCGGCAAACGTGTCGGTAGGCTGATAGAGTTTGTCCCTGGGGTACCGGCAATCGCGTCATTTCGATGTAGCTGGTTATCGTTGCGACATCGACCGACGGATCGGACCCGAACCGTTCATGCATGAACAGGCAACCGCGGGTTACGTGGTACGGCATCAGGTAAGCGTCTGTGGCGCCCTGGGGCGATTTTACCCGATTGCCTTCTTCGTCGGTGATGTAGCTGCCGTCACGGTCGCCTTTTAGCAACCCGCGCCGATAGCCGATGTCGTGAAACAGCATCGCAACGACCGCGTGGACCCATTCATGTGGGCTAACGTCGCCTTGAGAAATCAGCCGCCCGCGCAGGATCGTCTGGCCGACGTCGGTTACCAGAATTGTATGATTGGCGTCGTGATACGGGCAGTCGCAGTTCAGGAGCGTTTCCAATGCGGTGCGTGCGGATTGCTCGAGAAACTCCTCGTGGCCGAGAGTGCGATTGGGAAAAGCGTCGTGATAGCGGTTCACGCAGTGCGTCACAAACGCGTCGATTACCGTACGGTACGGATTGAACATGCTTCGCCGTCCAGCCAATTCGAGCGCAGTTTATGCCAGCAATCCGGGGTTCTGCGTGCCTCAGCGCACAATTTCCAGGCTGGTTCAAATAGTTGTTGCATTTTTGCACGGGTCTGCCGTATATAGGTTTATTGATGAATATCACGCATGTTGGTGGTTATTATTGTGAGGATCATTCATGCCATATGTCGAACTTCGCCACCTTCGCACCCTGGTTGCTCTTAGAGACGCAGGCAGCCTGGTTGAGGCTGCCGACCGCGTCTTCCTGACCCAATCGGCACTGTCGCACCAGATCAAGGATCTGGAATCTCGCCTTGGCTGTTCATTGTTCATCCGCAAAACCCGGCCGGTGCGCTTTACGACGGCTGGCCGACGGCTTTTGAAGCTGGCCGACGAGGCGCTGCCCCTGATCCACGGCGCGGAGCGCGACCTGGATCGTCTTGCTGGCGGCGAGTCGGGGCGAATCTTTATGGCCATCGAGTGCCACAGCTGCTTTGACTGGTTGCTGCCCGCAATCAACGAGTACCGCGAGGGTTGGCCGGACGTCGAACTCGATATCGCCAGCGGCTTTCACTTCGCGCCGTTACCGGCGTTGGCCCGCGGTGATCTCGATCTGGTGATCACCGCCGATCCCATCGAAGAGCTGGGGTTGGCCTATGTTCCTCTGTTCAGCTATGAAGCCCAGCTTGCGGTTGGTCGCGATCATGAACTGGTGGACAAGCCCTGGGTGGAGCCTGCTGATCTCGCCAGCGAGGTGCTCATCTGTTACCCGGTGGATCGCGCGCGGCTGGACATCTTCACCAGCTTCCTCGATCCGGCCAACGTCGAGCCGGCCCGCGTGCGCAACGCCGAACTCACGACCATGATGGTGCAGCTGGTCGCAAGTGGGCGCGGCGTTGCCTGTCTGCCGAACTGGGCTCTGCACGAGTATCGGGAGCGCGAGTATGTGGCGGTCAAAAGCCTTGGCGAGGATGGGGTCTGGCCAACACTGTATGCGGCGGTGCGTAACGATCAGGCAGATGCCGCGTTCATTCGTGGATTTGTAGAGGTCGCCAGGAAGACCTGCTTTGCGAACCTGGTGGGGATCGTTACAGCTGAGGTTTAACTACGGAACCAGGATCGACTCGACCCATGCTTCGGCAACCAGCTCAAAGCATCGTCGGTCGTGCACGCCGTCGGTCTGATTCAGGTCCAGGCGGTCGATGCTTTGCGGTACGAGATACAGCCCGGATGCAGTTTCAGGTGCTACCAGAGGCTCTGGCAGATCAACGGTTTGCAGCTGCCGCAGCAGCGTGTCCCGATCTGTTACCGGTGAGCCCTGGGGCTGCCGGCGGGTGTAGTACCAGTCCATGCGCTGGGGAGGCTCGCCTCGAAGCGCCCAGCTTTCGTGAACGATCTGAGCGGGAATGGGTTCGGTTTGACAGGCCAGGCGGTACTGCAGCTGCAATGAAGGCAGCCAGACTACGATGGCGACCGCCGCCTCGCGGCTCATTTGCGGCCACTTCGGGCTGGTATTGTTGCCGAACACCGCGAGCCGGTCTTCGATCTCGCGCAGGACCAGTGTCCGGGCCTGTGGACAACCACGCTTGTCCACAGTTGCCGCGGTACACAGATTGGCGCATGGGTCACCCTGATCCCTGGCGGCGTTTCGATCGTTGATCAGCTGGATCAGTGGGTTCGGCGCACTCATTGGATGTCGATGTAGAGACCGGTCTTGTTGTGGTCCGCCAGGGCGGGCGGGGCGGTTTTCTGATGGCGCTTGGCAATCTTGTAGACAAAACCATGTCCGCTGGCCAGCAGCGAGTCCCGAATCATATTGTCCGGGTCGACCTCTTCAGCGCGACGCATGAGCCGCTCGAAGGTAAAGATAAAGTTATTTGCATGCCGCGCGCGTACCGGGGTGCCGTAGTAAAGATCGAACTCTCGGGTTGGGTCGTTGATCTGAAAGTGCAGTTCCATCAGCCGGCGCTAAAAGACTTCGGGTTCTTCGCTGGACTGAAGCGTAAACAGGCGACTCAGCTCTTCCTGAGTTACGGTGCCATCGCCGCCGGCGCCCTGGCTGGAGACGTATAGAAACCCGCCGATCGAACCGAGTTGGCGGCGCACGCTCTTGGCGATCTGCAGGAATGTGTCCTGGCGGGCGTGAACTTCGGACTCGACCATCTTCTGCGATTGAATGACCGCCTGCTCGGCCGTGCGCTGAATTTCTTCGGCCTGCGCCCGCAGCGCCTGGGTGTTCTGTTCGAGCTCTTTTTGCTGGAGGAAATATCCGATCACGAGCCACAGAAACGCAAGTGGAGCGAAAGCGCCTTCGAGAAAACTGCCCAGCTCATCGGTTGGAAGGTCTGCGAAGTTTCCCCAGCCGATCGTGGAGGTACGTAGATTGCGCCAAGCCCGAGCCAGCCCAGGGTGACGCTCAACCCCAGCCATATTCGCCAGTCCGGATTTTTCCTGCGCGACGAAGCGGCGTTAGTCGTAGGAATCTCCGCGAACTTCATCGCTGGGGTGCGCACGCCATGGT
>JAYGEV010000112.1:0-12270 GCA_046582225.1 Pseudomonadales bacterium | reverse complement strand
GGCCAGCGATGGCGGATGTAGATGGTACAGCGGACCCTGCGCCGGTCACGGTGTTCGGCGCCGCCAGCCTGAGCGACGCACTCATCGAAATCGGCGACTCCTATCGCGCCACTAATGAGGCGAACGGTCACGAAATTCGTTTTTCATTCGCTGCGTCATCCACCCTGGCTCGACAGATCGAAGCTGGCGCGCCGGCCGCAATCTTCGCCAGTGCCAGTGGCCCATGGATGGACTATCTCCAGGACAAAACACTCATCGAATCGGCCAGCCGCGTGAGCATTATCGGCAACGCGCTGGTGCTGATCTCGCCGTTCGATTCACCGGACGAGCGGGTCACACTGGACGATCCGGCTTCTGTCGATTTCCTGCTGGGCCCGGCGGGACGCCTCGCCATGGGCGATCCTGCCCATGTTCCGGCGGGCATATACGCCAGGCAGGCATTGCAGACATTGGGTTTGTGGGACGCGATGCAGTCCAGGGTGGCGTTCGCCAACGACGTCCGCGGGGTGCTGGCGCTGGTTGAACGCGGTGAGGCACCGCTGGGAATCGTGTACGCAACCGATGCGGCAATCTCGGATCGAATTCGGATCCTCGCCACATTCGAGGAATCTACGCACGATCCCATCCGCTACTCCTTTGCGCTGGTCACCGACCAGAGCAACCCGGTAGCGGTATCACTGATCGCATTCATGAGCGAACGGCGCGCCCTGAACATCTTCCGTCGCCACGGTTTTCTGGTTCCATGAGCGGCCTGAGCGACGCAGAACTGCAAGCCCTGGCGTTGAGCCTGAAGATTGCCAGCGTTGCCGTGATCGCGGCGCTGCCGTTCGCGGTCGCGCTGGCATGGCTGCTGGCGCGCGGTCGATTCCCCGGGCGTGTGATAGTCGATGCGCTCGTGCACCTGCCGCTGGTATTGCCGCCAGTGATCATTGGCTATCTACTGCTCATCAGCCTCGGCACTCGCGCTCCGCTGGGCGCATGGCTGGCCGAAACGTTCAACATCCGCTTCGTATTCAGCTGGACCGGCGCAGCGCTGGCGGCGGCCATCGTCACGTTTCCCTTCCAGGTGCGGGCCATCCGACTTTCACTCGAAGCCATGGATCCGGGCCTGGACGAGGCGGCCCAGACACTGGGCGCCGGACACTGGGATCGGTTCTACCACCTGACGTTACCGCTGGCAGCCCCCGGCATCATTGCCGGAGCAATCACCGCGTTTGCCGCAAGCCTCGGCGAATTTGGCGCCATCATTACCTTCGTCTCAAACATACCGGGTGAGACCCGTACCTTGCCGCTGGCGATCTACACCGCGATTCAGTCACCGGGCGGCGAGATAGCGGCGGCTCGTCTGGCCTTGTTGTCGATCAGCCTCGCCCTGGCGGGACTGATCGGAGCGGAGATTGCCGCCCGACGTGTCCGGCACCTTGTCTGATGGATCTGCAGGTCGATCTCAGCCACGAATTCGACGACTTCAGGCTGGAGGTGTCATTCAGCACCCAGGGCGACGGGGTAACTGCTCTGTTCGGGCCCTCGGGATCCGGTAAGACGAGCATTCTGCGCGCGGTAGCAGGATTGCTGAAGCCGCGTCGCGGCCGGATCGCCATCGACGATCGCATTCTGCTCGACACCTCGAAAAAAACATTCGTCGCACCACACAGGCGACACCTGGGCTATGTGTTTCAGGACGCCCGGCTGTTCCCGCACCTGACCGTGGCTGCGAATCTCCAGTTCGGCAACAAACGCGCCCCACAGCCTGCATCGGTCGAAGATGCCGACCGCCTGATCGCACTGCTGGGTCTGAAAACACTTCTGTCGCGCAAACCCGCCGGGCTCTCGGGCGGAGAGCGACAACGGGTTGCGATCGGTCGAGCGCTGCTTTCCCAGCCCGAGCTGTTGCTGCTCGACGAACCGCTCGCCTCGCTGGACGCCGCCCGTCGCGCCGAAATCCTGCCGTACCTGGAACGACTTCGTGATGAACTCAAAACACCAATGCTCTACGTGAGCCACGCCGTGGAAGAAGTGGCGCGTATCGCGGACCGGGTGGTGCTGGTGGACAATGGCGAGATCACAGAAAACGCTGAAACGTCTGTGGTTCTGGCGCGCTTCGACGCGTCCCCCGGGGACCCGGGCGCCGTCATTCGTGCGCGCATCTTTGAGCACGACGTCGAGTACGGACTGACCCATCTGGCAATCGAAACCGGCTCCATAACCGTTCCGCGACTCAATGCCGCGATCGGCACACAGGTGCGTTTGCGCATCCGCGCTCAAGACGTGCTGCTGGCCACCACCGCACCCGAGGGCATCAGCGCCAACACAGTGCTCCCGGGAATCGTGGAAACCATAGGCGAACCCATGGGACCGTTGCTGGATGTGCGCGTGCAATCCGGCGACACCCGCCTGATCGCCAGAATCACGGTGAAGTCTGCCGAGCGTCTGGCACTGACCAAGGGCCGCCAGATATTCGCAATCATCAAGACCGCCACGCTGGTGCGCACCTGATGCGACGCGACAGAAAACCGTGAATCTGCCCCTCCAACCAAGGAAGATGATGCCAGGGCCAAACTCGATGGCCTGTTCAAAACGAAAAATCTCTCATCCGCCGGTTGGCGAGGCGGCAGGTCGCGGCTCCCACTTCAGAGCCAAATTGTCCCTGCGGACGCAACAAACCGCCATGGCACGGGGCCTGTGGCCACGCTATCCGTCAATATCACGGCTCCATCACACCTCTTTCGCGCCAGCGAAGCTATACTGGCGGCGCCGTAATCGCGGGTTGTGCCAGAATTGGGGGTGTAGGTGCCTGATTTCGTTTGAAAAGACACTATCGCGCTTAGCCGAATTTGAAGGTAGACTGCGCGTCCGTACGTACAGTACAAAGTCAGCCGGGTGGTTTATGGTCTCCTCGCGGTGACTGGGCGGGGTTGCTCGGAGGGGTTCGAGCAAAAAAAAACAATTCGAGCAATAACACGGATTGAGTTGGTTATCACATGACTCCTACTTCACGTCGTAGCGGGATATCGCACCGCACGCGCGGCTTCGTCAGCCTTGTCGACGCCCTGGAATACGCCGCCGAAGGCGCTACCGGATGTAACTTTTATGACGGCTCGGGAAATCTCGAAGCCGCCATTACCTACGCGACCCTCAAGGCTGAAGCAATCGCGCTCGCCCGACGGTTGATGGGTCTGGGAGTCAGGCGCGGCGCCCGGGTGGGGATCGTGGCCGAGACAGATCCAATGTTTCCGCGATTCTTTTTCGCCTGCCAGTATGCGGGCCTCATTCCGGTCGCACTTCCGGCGGGTCTGCAGATGGGCGGTGGCGAAGCATTTGTCGAACAGCTGCACCGAATGCTCGGCAGCTGCGCTGCTGATATTGCCGTCGCTCCCGAATCACACCTCGGCTTTCTGCAACGCGCAAGCCGTGGCCTGAACCTTACCAAGATCGGTACGCCAGAAGATTTCGCCGATCTGGCACCGAGCGACGCCGAACTCCAGCCCCTTGGCGGAGACGAGACTGCTTACCTTCAATACACGTCGGGCAGCACCCGTTTTCCACGCGGTGTGGAAATGACCCAGACGGCCGTGCTCGCCAATCTGACCGAAATCGCCGAAGTCGGCTGCAAGATTACCGAAGACGACCGGCTGGTTTCGTGGCTGCCGTTTTATCACGACATGGGACTGGTGGGTTGCGTGCTCATTCCGGTGGCGACCCAGATTTCCGTCGACTTCCTCTCGCCCAGAACCTTTGCCATGCGCCCGCGACTGTGGCTGAAAATATTGTCGGAAAACCGCGGCACAATTTCCTCCAGCCCGCCGTTTGGCTATGAGCTTTGCGCCACCCGGGTGCGGATGACCGATACCGCGAAATACGATCTGAGCGCCTGGCGCGTGGCTTGCGTGGGAGCAGAACGAATCAATCCGCGACCGTTGCGTCAATTCGCACGAGTTTTAGAACCCGCCGGGTTCAATCCCGACGCCTTTCTGCCCTGCTACGGCATGGCCGAAGTTGGTCTCGCGATCAGCTTTGCAGCGCTCACCACCACCTATTTCGTTGACGTGGTTGCCAAGGCGGCCATGGCCGAGCGCGGCAAAGCGCTCATCGCCAGCACCCAGGACGAACATGACAACAATACGCTGTCATTCGTGGACTGCGGAGAGGCGTTACCAACTTACGATCTGTCTATTCGCGACGAATCCGGCGCCGAACTCCCCGAACGCGAGTGCGGCCGAATCTGGGTCCGCGGGCCCAGCCAGATGAAAGGCTATTTCCGCGATCCCGAAGCCACTGCAGCGGTGATCAAAGAAGGTGGCTGGCTGGATACCGGCGACATCGGCTACCGAATTGGCCGACGCCTGTTCCTGACCTCACGAGCCAAAGACGTGATCATCGTAAACGGCCGCAACATCTGGCCGCAGGATCTGGAACAGCTGGCCGAAAAGCTACCGGAGATTCGACTCGGCGCCATCTCTGCATTCTCGGTCACGCGACCAAACCAGGAGGAACTGGCGGTGATGGTCGTTGAATCCCGGAAATCGGGCCCGGATCTGACCGGCAAGCTGGCCGGCCTGGTACGTGAAAACTTCGGAATCAACTGCTTCATAGACCTGGCGCCGCCACGCACGCTGCCGCGAACGTCTTCCGGCAAGCTGTCCCGAACCCGCGCCAAGGCCGATTTTCTGGCCCGGACCAGCTGGAGCCAGGATGGATTCCCTGAAGCCGACCTGCCGGCTCAGGCTCTCGCCAGCGGCTGACACTTTTCGGGTGACGTTTGCCTGAAACAGGATCCGGCCGTGGGATCATCGCACTGACCGGTGCCACCGGCTTTATCGGACAACACCTCCAACGCGCACTGCTCGATGCCGGTCATCGCGTTCGCGCGCTGGTCCGGCAATCATCGACGACCCATCACGCCCTGCGATCGGACTGTGAGATCAGCGTGGTAGATCTGCGGGACGAGGCCTCCCTCGCCACAGCGCTGGAGAACGTGCAGGCGGTAATTTACGCTGCGGGATCCGTCCGAGGCCGCCGTATCGAGGATTTTCAGCTGGCGAACGTTCAGGGCGTGGAGGCAATGGCCGCCGCGGTTGCAAGCCAGGCCATCGAGATCCCGCTGCTGCTGTTGTCTTCTCTGGCGGCCAGCGCGCCGGAGTTGTCCTGGTATGCGCAGAGCAAGGCAGCCGGGGAGCGGCTGCTTCGCAACGGCCCCCTTGGCCAATGGAGCATTTTCAGGCCGCCTGCGGTATATGGCGCCGGGGACAAAGAGATGCGTCCAATCCTGAAGCTCGTGACCCGGGGCCTGGTGCCATTGATCGCGCCCGACGAACAGCGCCTGCCATTTATCGAGGTTTCGGACCTCGTTGCCGCGATGCTCGCCTGGGTGGCCCACCCGGGGCGTTGCGCAGGCAGAACCTTCGCAATTGACGACGGCACCGGTGAAGGTTACGACTGGCGCCAGATCCAGACGTTGATTGGGCCCAGGCGAGCGCTGCGGATCCGGATACCCAGCCCGTTGCTCAAAGCTCTGGGGCACGTAAACTTGTCTGTTGCGAAGGTCGTGGGATATGCGCCGATGCTCACACCGGGTAAGGTGCGGGAATTGACCTGTCTGAACTGGGCGTGCAACAACGCCGAGTTCACCGCCGCCACCGGCTGGACGCCGCGGATCGGTCTGGCGGAAGGCGTCGCGCGATTGTTCGACCATTGACGAGTTCGCGGCGCAGCAGTCGTCGCTCGAACCACCACTCCAGCCACAAAAAGGGGAAGCCTGGTTGACCACCAACATCAACGGAATCGTCGCACAACTTATCGGCCTGCTTGCTGCACAATTGCCTGAACCGCGCGAGGTCGCGCCTGACACCGATCTCATCTCGGATCTCGCGCTGGAGTCCGTGCAGATCATGGAGTTCATGGTCGAGGTAGAAGACCACTACGACATCGCGATCAGCCTCGAAGCCCTGGCGGAGGTCCGGACCCTGAAACAGATCGCCAACGTGGTCTCCAACATGCTCGACAACCAATGAACCTGCTCGACAAATTCGCCGAAGTGGAAGCTACCCGCGACGGGCTGCTGGCTACCGGTACAAATCCCACCGACGTCGTGGTGGAAGAAGTGTTATCCGCCACCGAATCGATGATCAACGGCCGGCGTACGATCATGGCAGGTACCAACAACTATCTTGGCCTTACGTTTGATGAAACCTGTATCGCGGCCGGACAGCAGGCTCTGCAAGAGTCCGGCACTGGTACCACCGGATCACGAATGGCCAATGGCAACTATGCCTCGCACGCAGAGCTTGAATGGGAGATCGCCGAGTTCTACGGCTATCCCTACTCGATGATATTCTCCACCGGCTATGCGGCGAACATCGGCACGATGGCAGCTCTTGTCGGCAGCGGAGATGCGATCATGCTCGATGGCCATGCGCACGCCAGCCTGTTCGACGGTGGCAAACTCTCGGGCGCTGCCGTGTATCGCTTCAGGCACAATGATGCTGACAGCCTCGACAAACGCCTGTCCAGGCTCGGCGATCAGGCCAGCCGCACCCTGGTTATCGTAGAGGGTTTGTACAGCATCCTGGGTGACCGCGCGCCGCTCAAGGAAATCTCCGAAGTCACTACTGCGCATTCGGCATGCCTGCTCGTCGATGAAGCGCATTCCCTGGGCGTGCTCGGCGATCACGGTCGCGGACGAATCGAGGAAACCGGTGTGGAGGCGGATTTCGTCGTCGGCACCTTTTCCAAAAGCCTTGGATCAACCGGTGGGTTCTGCGTCAGCCCGCACAAGGCGCTCAGCCTGTTTCGCTATGCCAGCCGGCCCTACATGTTCACGGCCTCTCCCTGCCCTTCCGTGATTGCGACAACCAGAGCGGCGCTTGCGCAGCTCAAAGCACGCCCTGAATTGCGGGAAACGCTGTGGCGCAATGCGAACACGCTGTACAACGGTCTGGCGCAGCTTGGTTTTCAACTCGGTCCCGAACCCAGTCCGGTAGTTGCTGTGCGAATGACGTCCCGGGAGCGGGCGCTGGCGCTGTGGCAACGGCTGCTGGACGACGGAATTTACATCAATCTGATTCTGCCACCCGCAGCCCCCGACGGCAGTTCCCTGCTTCGCTGCAGCGTCAGCGCCGGGCATAGCCAGGCGCAGATCGACAAGATTATTGAGGCGTTTCGGCGTCTGCCTCGGGAAACCGACTAGCGTGCCGCGCCACGAGCAACGCCATTCCGGTGATCAACAGCACCGACGCCACAGCCGCCGCTACCCCAGCTCCCGATAATCCGAACAGGGACACCAGCCCGACAAAGAGACTCAAATGGCATGCAGCCACGGTGAGTTGAATCCTGAGTGCCGCCGCTGCTGCTCCCATCGCATAAGCCGCCGGACGCAACGCCGCGCCGATCAGGTCCACGGCCGCAGCAACCATCAGCCACGTGAGCAACGTCGCGGCCGACGTGTACCCGTCACCAACCAGCGCCGCCAGCAGCTCCCGGCCATAGGCACCGATAAAGACAACGACCGCCACCGCAACTGTTCCTCCCAGTATCCCCAGGCGCACGTACAATCTGGTGAACTGCGGATCCCGGCTCCGCCACAATCGGGCCAGGTCCGGAAACACGGCTTGTCTTATGACCACCACGGGCTTCGCCAGCACGTCTGCAAATTCCCGAGCCACACGGAACATGCCGGCGCCAGCGGCACCCAGAAATACCCCAGCAAACAGAATCAACCCGTGTCGCTGGGCGAGATCCACGTTCGATTGCCAGTACAGGGTTCGAACGAACAGCCACACACCCGGGAATCGGGACTCCGCATTGCGCAGATCCGGCACACCCGGATGCAGCCGCTGACGGCGAATCTCCACCCAACCCAGAACATTCAAATACAGATACTCTGCGGCGAGGGCTAACGCCCAGACAAACAGGTAACCGGCCAGCGTAGCCTCCAGCACATAGGCCAAGCCGATACCCAGCAACCTGGCGGTCGGGCCAACGGTCTGCTGTACGCTGATCGCATCGAATCGACCGGCCACACGAAGCATGCCCATCGCAGTACCTGTGCCGGACACCAGCAGGGCGAGCGCGTAGAGCATGACTGGCCCGGCAAGTTCTTCAGGCAATCCCAGTCGAGGTGCGGCCAGTCCGAGAACGGCGGCCGCAACCGTTGCCGCGGCGAGCGCACAGATGAGATCGAGCCCCAGCGTGAATCGCAGCAGGGCAGCCAAAGTTCCGGCGTCCTGTTCGTCGAAAGGCGTCACGCCGTAGCGCACCAGCGTATCGGAAGGTTTGAAATTCAGCAGACCGCGAACAACGATCGCGGTGGTGTGGACGAGCACCAGCAGGCCGAATTGCTCCGCGCCCAGCACGCGGGCGACCAGGGTGAGGGCCACCACAGAAAGCACACCAGCCACCGCTCGCCCACCCATCAGGACGCCGAAGTTCTTCAGCGTCCGGGAGACCGGCGATGTTGACTCAGACATCACACGATTCCCAACCGCGCGTCAGCGAAATGCGCCCTGGCGATACAGGCGCCATATCAGGGGCCAGGCAAATACCAGCGGGTAGCGGCGCTGCCGTCGCGTCGCCTCGGCCTTGATTCCGCTGTGGCGTTCGATCTTCCAGAGAATGTAGTCCACCGGATCCTCGAACGTGATCGCGCCCTTCATCAGGCGCACCAGCGACAGGACCTTACCCAATGCAATGACCAATACCCACCCGAGCTTAGCCTGCGAACTGGATGTCCTGACCGCGCTGTACCGGCCATCGTTCCCAGCGATAAGATGTTGCCCATCGGCGAGCCGGCTGAGCAGCAGCGCGTAGTAGCCTGCATGATGTTCAAAAAGCGTTCCAACGCGGTCCGAGGCTTCGGCGCGCAACTCCGCATCATAGGTTAGAGAAAACCCTTTCGACCAGAACTGTTGCGGGCTGCAGGGGTCCTCCACCATCGGCGCGACTCGTTTGACGAACGTGCGCGCCGACTGCTCGAATACCCGCAACAGGCGGCGTTTGGACTCGCGGTCACGCACGAACAGAACACCGCACGGCTGCGTGAACCGCGCCCAGAAATACGGGTGAATTGCTGCAGCCGCCTGGCGCTGGAGCTGTGCGAGCGTCACCAGCGCGTACTTTGCTCGAACTCGATCTTCTGCCTCGCCCACGGTTAGGTAATAGACATTAGGCGGAAGCACCCAACCGGCCATAGCACCAACCCGGGACCCGAGCGAATCTACGTAGCTGTCCACCACTACATAGAAATCCAGCAGGGTATCCCGCGCGCCTCGCAGATAGGAGCCATATAGCAGGATGCCTACTATCTGCCGACCGTATCGGTCATGCAGCGCACCTACCAACCGGCCTATGTCCGGATCGTCTGCCGATGCGTGCTGGCGGGAAATGCGCGCCAGGTACGTTTCGATTACCGCCAGCGCATCGCTCATTGCGATACCGCGCTCGCCGCATAAGCGCCGCGGGTTCGTGAAAACGTTTGAAACGCCCGGGGGTGGCCGGCAGCGGCCAGCGCCGGGTCGGCAAGCCACGAACGCAACGGACCGCTGATCAGGCGTACGCCCGTTGCCTGCAACAAACGCAGAAACAGCACCAATGTGGTAGCCGCCGTCCAGAACACCACGCCAACAAACGCAGCTTCCGCGCTGCCGAACGCCATCGCCGCGGTGAGAATAATAAGACACGGATTCCTGCGCCCGGTGATGAGCCTGAAGTAAGCATCGAACGGCCGCCATTCAAACATGCTGCATGCGCCCAGGCCATGAAACGCGCCCTCGATGAGGCGCCCGCCGAGGTAGCCCGCGAATGTCCACCAGCACAGCGCCTCGACAGAGAAGGCAAGCAGGGGGCCGGTCAAAGACATTCCCCACAGTGCGTACCAGAACGGCGGATGAATGATATCCATGCCATGATCGAGCACGTGACCCAGCCGGCTGGATTTGATCGTCACCCGGGCCAGCTTGCCATCCACGGTATCGAGAAACGTCATGAACCAGCCCGCGGCGAGGCCGAGCCAATAGTCGCCGTGATAGAAGGCGTAGCCCGCATAGATCACCAGCGCCAATCCGGTCAGCGTTACCATGTTCGGGGTCAATCCGAGGCGCGCGCAAACTCGCACGGCGTGCCTGGCAGGCCGTGGCCAGAACCATTTGGTAACCAGATCAGTAATGCCTTTGTAGGAGCGGCCGTAAAGGTGGTCCTCGAGCACCGCGCGGGGCTCGGACACGGGCAGCAGCAGTGGTTCTTCAGCTTTTCGCAGGCGATCCTCGTACTCGGCAAGAAAAGCCGGCTCAACGACTGCAAAACCCGCTTCGTGACCGTGCTCATCAGCCCCGGAGCCCAGCGCTGACAACAGCTGATCCGCCTTGTCCTTCTCGCAGCAGCCGGCCGCGAGGCGCCCATCACTCGCGCACCGCAGAATCGTGTCGTCGCGCTCGGCGAGTGATTTCAGCGCCCGGGATTCAAAAAGATAGTCCGCGCGGATGCACAGCACCCGGGCACCCTCGGGAAGCGACTCAAGATCGTCGAGCATCGCCACCTCGTCGAGCTCCGCCACCTGACGTGCCAGCCTTTCACGCGATGAAATTCCCCAAAGTGCGACATCCGATTCGCCAATAACGTACGCATAATCGCTCATGTCATACTTCGAATACCTCCGGCTCTAAGCGCCTTATTGAGGATTTTCGTTATTGCTCTGGGGAATTGGGTCGCAGATTATAGACATGCCCCAGTAGCTCTTACAAAGGGCACCTATGCGAATCATCCACATCAGCGATCCACACCTGTCGAGCCTGGACAACGTTCGATGGAGCCAGCTGCGCGGCAAACGCATGCTCGGCTACCAGTCCTGGTATAGAAAGCGCCGTCGTCAATTCACCGTTGATACGCTCGAGGTGCTCACCCAGGCTGTTCGCGGTGAATCGGCCAATCTGGTCATCATCAGCGGCGATCTGGTGCAGATCGGCCTGGAGCGGGAACTGCTCGAGGCGCGCGCATGGCTGGAGAGGCTGGGCGGCCCCGACGAGGTGCTGGTCACGCCAGGTAACCACGACTGCTACCACCCGGAATCATGGCCTCTGGTGCAACGCATATACCGGCCTTACCTGGGTACCCGCAATGAGACGGATCCGCCCGGTGACTACCCGGTGCTTCGACACGCGAACGGTGTTTCTGTCATTGCCGCATCCAGCGCGGCGCCGGCGCCATGGTGGGCGGCTTCTGGAACGCTGGGGGTCGATCAGCGCACACGGCTGGCCAGGATGCTGCACGACGAGCGCGAAAATTTGAGGTTTCTGGTACTTCACCACCCGCCGCTTCCCGGCATGGCAAGCGTGCGTAAAGCACTGACCGACGCCCATGCGCTCAAGGCGATACTCGAAGAGACCAGGCCGCAGATTACCCTGCACGGTCATCTGCATAGAAACCAGGCGCTGATCACACCGCAGGGTCGAATATTCTGTACCGCCCCGGCGTCGAGCGCGCGCAGGCGAGTCCCCGCCTCATATCGTGTGTTTGAAATCTCGACCCAGCGTGACAGCTGGCAGATCGATATGACGCTGAAGTCACTGGTTCAGGGAACGATCACCACTATCGAGGAAACCAGCTGGAACGCTGCGCGCGCATTCGAATCCGGACACACCCATTCACTCGACTCTGGTGAGAGTGATGATGCTGGCCCCCAGTAGCGCGAAATCCGGCAGCACGGCCATCGGCAACGCCGGCAACTCGTACAGTACGGCGAGTTGCGACGCAGTCTGCTCGACCAGATAGAAGCCGATGCCCACCGTTGCGCCGAACAGAATTCGAGCGCCTGGTGGCCTTGAGCGAACCGACCCCAGCACGAACGGCAGCCCCAACAGACACATCGCCAGCAACCCAACCGGCAGGCTCAAAACCTGCCAGAATCGAAATCGATAGCGATGCGAGTTCAACCCCGCGCCGTCCAGATACCCCACATAGTTATACAGGTCGGTGACCGTCAGGGTCTGAATCGGCGCAATGAGCGAAGCCATCTGATCCGGAGACAGGAAGCTCTGCCAGGTTCGACTGGCCTGCCGCTGATGCACCACCACAGCTTTGGTGACCTTGCGCTTACCGGTAGCGCTACGCTCTATCGTGACGCTGCGCTCCGTCACACCGCGCAGCAGCCAGCGCCCGGGGCCGATGATGTCGGCCGATTCGGCGTGCAGTACCCTGCGCACTGTGCGGTCCATACCCAGGTCGTAGATTTCGATGTCGGTAGGAATGGTGCCGTAGCGAACATCCCCCACCCGAATAAAA
>JAYGEV010000576.1:0-1506 GCA_046582225.1 Pseudomonadales bacterium | reverse complement strand
CTATGGTCATCGCTTTAGTCATCGCTTCCCCCTGTCACGGTGCATGTCGCTAGATGATCTCCCGTACGGCTTCCAGAATCGTGTCCTTAGTGGGCAGATAGAGTTTTTCAAGCACCGGCGCGAACGGGATCGGCGTGAACGGCGCGCCGACGCGCTTGACGGGCGCATCCAGATAATCGAAAGCCTCGTCTGAAATCGTTGCCGCGATCTCCGCACCCAACCCGCAGAATTTCACCGCTTCGTGGATCACCACCGCGCGGGTGGTCTTGCGCACAGAATCCAGAATGGTGCCCATGTCGAGCGGCGACAGCGTGCGCGGGTCGATCACTTCGGCGCTGACGCCTTCACTGGCAAGCTGGTCGGCGGCCCCCAGCGCCTCGTCCACCATCCGGCCGGTCGCAACCAGGGTAATGTCATCGCCACTGCGCTTAACCTCGGCCACGCCCAGCGGAATGGTGTACGGTTCATCGGGAACCTCGGCGGAAGTCTGCAGAACACGCTTGTTATGAATAAATATTACCGGGCTGTCGTCACGAATCGACGAGATCAACAGTCCCTTGGCGTCGTAGGCGTTCGAAGGCATGACGACCTTCAAGCCAGGAACGTGACAGAACCACGCTTCCAGGCTGCCCGAGTGCTGGGCGGCGCTGCTGCTGTCGATGCCAGCGTGGGTGGTTACTACGATGGGTAGCACGGGCTTTCCGCCGAGCATGTACTTCATCTTGGCCATCTGATTAACAACCTGGTCCATGGCCACGGCCATGAAGTCCATGATCATAATCTCGATGATCGGGCGCAGACCCACAGCCGCGGCTCCTACGCCCAATCCGGCCAGCGCCTGTTCCGATATCGCGGTGTTGACCACACGTTTGTCGCCATACTTTTCGAATAGATTTGCATCGGTTCCGAACGGTCCACCGATGCGTACGTCTTCACCGGCTAGAAATACCTTGGCGTCACGCGCCATCTCCTGATCGATGGCTTCGGCGACGGCCGCGGTCGTTGTTTTGACAGTCAATGTCTCTTCGCCCTCGTTGCCGGCGATAATCCCGGCTTAGGTGTTGGTATTAATTGCGGTCAGCACGTTCAGCTGTAGATGTCGCGCATCAGGTCTTCAGGAACGGGATCCGGGCTTTGCTCTGCGAACTCGATTGCGGCTTCCATTTCAGCCTGTATTCTCTCGGTGATAGCAGCGGCTTCGGCTTCGCTGAGTACGCCCTGCTCCGCGAGTGCCTCGCGCCAGAGCTTGATCGGATCGCGTGCGCGCCATCTGGCAACCTCGTCTTCGTCGCGCTTGAGCATCCCGAAATCACGGCCCACGTGGTCGTAAAAACGATAGGTCTTGCACTCGAGCAGCGTCGGACCTTCGCCATTTCGCGCTCGCGCTATCGCCTCGACCGCAGCCTCGTGTACCGCCATGATGTCCATTCCGTCGACAATCACCCCAGGGATTCCATACGACGCTGAGCGGTCCGCGATGTCGCGCACCGAGGTCTGCATGGCGGT
>JAYGEV010000562.1:0-2853 GCA_046582225.1 Pseudomonadales bacterium | reverse complement strand
CGACGCTCTTCCGATCTTGCCGATGAGATGGAGCCCGGCACGTTCAAGGATCGATATCTGATGGAGTACGATCCGCATTTGCTGGTGGAAGGCATGATCATTGCTGCGTTTGCGATTCAGGCGGATCGTGCCTATATATTCCTGCGCGGCGAATACCACGAATCGTTCAGACAGCTCACCCGGGCGATAGGAGACGCGAAAGAACGCGGCTATCTGGGTGATCGCGTGTTCGGCAGCGATTTCGATCTGGAGCTCGGCATTCACCGCTCGGGGGGCCGCTACATCTGCGGCGAGGAAACGGCGCTGTTGAATGCGCTGGAGGGCAAACGTGCCCAACCGCGAACCAAGCCTCCGTTTCCCCCGGCCAGTGGTGCGTGGGGCCGGCCGACCATCGTTAACAACGTTGAAACGCTCTGCAACGTGCCCGCCATCGTGCGTAATGGCGCCGAGTGGTTTGCCGACCTGGGGCTCGGTGACGATTCGGGGACCAAGCTCTACGGCGTTTCCGGTCGGGTGAAGCGGCCCGGGCTGTGGGAGCTGCCCATCGGCACGAGCATCCGCGAGATCATATTTGAGCACGCCGGTGGCATGCAGGACGGCTACAAGCTGAGGGGCATTCTGCCTGGCGGTGCATCCACCGATTTCCTGGTGGAAGAGCATCTGGATCTGGCTATGGATTATGGCTCCATCGCGGCCGCCGGCAGCCGGATGGGAACCGGAACGATGATTCTGATGGATGACTCGGTTTGCCCGGTGGCTATCTCCATTAACCTTCAACATTTCTTTGCCCAGGAGTCGTGCGGTTTTTGCACCCCCTGCAGGGAGGGTCTGCCCTGGCTGGAGAAACTCTTACAGGACATCGAAGACGGTCGCGGCAAGCCTGAAGACATGGACCTGCTCGACTCCAACTCAGCGTTCATTGCCGCACCCGGCAACACCTTCTGCCTGCACGCCACGGGCGCCATGGAACCACTGGTGAGCGCGCTGAAGTATTTCCGGGAAGACTTCGAAGCACATATCCGTACCGGACATTGTTCGTACCAGGATGGGGGTTGATTGGTGGCTACGATTTTCGTCGATGGCGTGGAATATGAGGCAGAACCTGGTCAGAACCTGCTGCACGCGTGCCTCTCCCAGGGTCTCGAACTCCCGTACTTCTGCTGGCATCCGTCATTGGGGTCAGTTGGTGCCTGCCGGCAGTGTGCGGTGGTCCAGTATCAGGACGAGAACGACACTCGCGGGCGTCTGACCATGGCCTGCATGACGCTGGCGACCGATGGCGCGCGGATATCCATCGCCGCTCCTTACGCGCAGGATTTCCGTGCTTCTGTGATCGAGTGGCTGATGGAGAACCATCCCCACGACTGCCCGGTGTGCGAGGAGGGTGGTGAGTGCCATCTGCAGGACATGACGGTGGTAACCGGCCATACCTCACGTCGATACCGGGGGACCAAGCGCACCTTTGAGAACCAGTACCTGGGTCCGCTCGTAAATCACGAGATGAACCGCTGCATTACCTGTTATCGCTGCGTTCGCTACTACGGCGACTATGCCGGTGGTAAGGACCTGCAGGCTTTTGGATCTCAGGCGCGAATGTACTTTGGGCGCTCCGAGGATGGCGTACTGGAGAGCCCTTTCGCCGGCAACCTGGTGGAGGTGTGCCCAACGGGTGTTTTTACCGACAAACCGTTCTCTAAGACTTACACGCGCAAATGGGACCTGCAGTCGGCGCCTTCGGTGTGCGCGGGCTGCGCGGTTGGCTGCAACACCTTTCCGGGGGAGCGATATGGACGGCTGAAACGGTTGCACAACCGCTACCACGGTGAGGTAAACGGCTATTTTCTGTGCGACCGGGGCCGCTACGGGTTTGGTTTCGTGAATCATGACCGGCGCGTTCGCCAGGCGGGCGTGCGGGTGGAAGACGACCTCTTCGAGGCCATCGACGATGAAGCGGCCGCCTCGCAGCTCGGCGCGTTGATCAAGCAGGGTTCCGCCATCGGGATCGGCTCACCGCGAGCTTCTTTGGAGAGCAACGCGGCGCTGAAGAGCCTGGTGGGCGCAGACAACTTCTGCACCGGGCTTTCTACGCACGAGTCTGAGCTCGTCGACCTGGCGCTGGACATCTATGCCGCCGGTGGTGCTCGAATACCATCGTTGTCAGACGTGGAAGCTGCAGATGCAGTGATCATCGTCGGCGAGGACGTGCTCAATACTGCACCGCGGATTGCGCTTGCGCTGCGCCAGTCGGTGCGCAATCAGGCTCTGGATATGGCGGAGGACGCGGGCATTCCGGCATGGCAGATCGCTGGTGTCCAAAGCCACAGTCAGAACGTGCACAACCCATTGTTCATCGCCACCATCCTTCCGACTGGAATCGACGACATTGCCCGGGCTCGATTGAATGTCGATCCGGAGCGGTTGGCGCTGGCGGGATTCGCCGTTGCCAATGCGATTAATCCGGCGTTTGCGGCTGCTGACGAGATCGATGTTTCGACCCGTGAATTCGTCGAACAAGCCTCCCAGGCCCTGGCGGCCGCGAAGCGACCCCTGGTGATCTCGGGAACGGGAGTGCGCAATGCTGACGTGATCAAAGCAGCGGCGAACATCGCCTGGGCGCTGAAATCAATGGGCAGCGATCCGGTATTGTTGTTGTCGCCGGCGGAGGTCAATACCTACGGCGCGGCAATGATCAAAGGTGGCCTGGAGTTAAACGCGGCGTTGTCCGCGGCAGCCAATGGCAGCGTCAGGACGCTGGTGGTCATGGAAAACGATCTGTTCCGCCGCGCAGATCCGGGGCTGGTGGAGCGGGCGCTCGACGCCGCCGATAGTGTCGTGGTGCTGGATGTTCTGGAA
>JAYGEV010000557.1:0-1659 GCA_046582225.1 Pseudomonadales bacterium | reverse complement strand
TCAGCGTGATCGCCGGATAGCTGTCCGGATATAGAGCTTTGAGGCGAACATGGCCGCGACTGGTGGGTTGCAGATTGCACACCGACGGCGTGATCGCGTTGAAGTCATGCAATGGCTCGCCGAACTTGTCCAGCGACAGGGGCTGCACGTGCCACTCGATGTTGGCTGACGCGCGAGAAGAATCGCTCTTTGCAAACGCGCCGAGTTGCGAAGGTGGCATGGTCAGCGGCCCGGTCTTAAGCGCGAAGTACTCCAGCCCCATCAACGCTTTGCCGAGCAGCGAGTTGGCCCGCTGGTTCATCGTGACGGTGTTCTGGACTCGGTAAACGCTACGAATCTGCAGATGATCGTGCAGGTTTTCGCCCACCCCGGCCAACTCGTGCACCACACGGATGCCGCGTTGCTGGAGCAACCGCCCCGGCCCCACGCCCGAAAGCTGCAGAATCTGCGGAGAGCCGATGGCGCCCGCCGCCAGAATCACCTCGCGGCGCGCGGTGAGGGTCCGCTCGCCCTGAGCGCCGATTCGCACCGTGACACCTGTGGCGCGTTTGCCGTCATCGGTGTGCTCGATCTGCAATCGCTGGACGTGAGCGTTGGTGAGCACCTCGAGGTTCGGACGACTTAACGCTGGGCGCAGGAACGCGTCACTTGCGCTGCAGCGAACGCCGCGGCGCTGGTTTACCTGAAAGTAGGCATTGCCGAAATTGTCGCCACGGTTGAACTCGTCGATCTTCGGGATGCCGCATTGTTCGGCGGCATCTCGCCACGCTTCGAGAATCTCCCAGTTGACCCGACGTTCTTCGACCCGCAGTTCGCCGCCTGCGCCGTGGAACTGATCGGCGCCGTGCTGATAGTCTTCAGAGCGCTTGAAGACGGGAAGTACGTCGTCCCACCCCCAGCCGCGATTTCCGAGCTGCGCCCAGTGATCGTAGTCGCTGCGCTGGCCCCGCATGTAGATCATCGCGTTGATCGACGAGCATCCGCCGAGTACTTTGCCCCGGGCATACCCAATGCTGCGACCATTCAGGCCCGGCTCGGATTCGGTCTGGTAGCACCAGTCGGTGCGCGGGTTGTTGATCGTGTAGAGATAGCCGATCGGAATATGGATCCAGAAGTAGTTGTCTTTGCCGCCGGCTTCCAGCAGCACCACGCTGGCATTGCGATCAGCCGAAAGCCGGTTGGCGAGCACGCACCCCGCCGTGCCGGCACCGATGACGATGTAGTCGTAATCGCGGATGGAATCCGCTCCTACGCGGACATGTACTCGTCCACCGTCTGGTGCAGTCGACGGACCCTGGATTCCTGGTAGTTGCCCAGCGTCTGCGCACCCTTCAGCGAAGCCTTGATGCCGGCGCTCTGACGTTTGAAGTTCTCCGTGTCCTGGTCGAGCACGAAGCCGAGGCCAAAACCCGGCACGGTCGTATACGAGTCTTCGACCCCCAGTTCGACCGGCACTGCGGGGGCGGGCCGTGGCCCATGTTCCGGCACCGGCTCGAGCAGGAGAATTTCATGCATGCAGGTGTCGACGTCGATGGGGCGGAAGCGATAGATCAGCCGAATGTTGATGCCGGGAAAGAACATTGCGTTTGGAAACAGGTGGTATTCGATGGAGTCGAGCATCTCGCTGTTGCTCAGATGGCTGAGATCGACGTCCATCTG
>JAYGEV010000556.1:0-2625 GCA_046582225.1 Pseudomonadales bacterium | reverse complement strand
AAGCTTGCGTACTTCGTGCTGGCTCTTGCCGCAAAAAGAGCAATAGAGGAGCTTTCCTGAGTCCTCTCCCTTACCGCTGTCATCGGACATAGATAACCTCGTCTGCGCCTTTAACCGAGGAAAACTCTTGGAAAACAGAGCCCTCCGCTGGTGGCGCTACCTTGCTTTTTTATCCTCGATAATGCAAGCCCCGCCATGTAAGGAGGGTTTGTGGCATCGGGATAATCGACTACTCATTTACCGCCGTCGGCAACCGCGTACGCGGCTGTTGAACGGTGTCCACCAGACCGTAATCGCTCGCTTCGTCCGGGCTCATCCAGAAATCGCGGTCGGTATCTTCGGCGATCCGTTCCACGCTCTGGCCGGTGTGGTCGGCCAGCAACTGATTCAAACGCTGCCGCATGAGCAGTATTTCCTTGGCCTGAATCTCGATATCTGCCGCCACTCCGCGCGATCCTCCGGAAGGCTGATGGATCATCATGCGTGAATTTGGCAGCGCGTAACGCTTGCCTTTGGAGCCGGCTGCGAGCAGGAACGCTCCCATGCTGGCCGCCTGACCGATACACATCGTGCTGACGTCGCAGCGCACGAATTGCATCGTGTCGTACACCGACATACCCGCTGTCACGGAACCGCCAGGCGAATTGATATACAGGTGAACATCCTTGTCTGGATTTTCGGACTCGAGGAACAGCAATTGCGCCACCACCAGGTTTGCCACGATGTCGTCTACGGGACCGACCAAGAACACGATTCGGTCTTTCAGCAGTCGTGAGTAGATATCGAACGCACGCTCTCCCCGAGCCGACTGCTCGACGACCATGGGTACCAATCCAAGGTTGGATATCAGGGGCAGTGTGGGATCACCTATGTTGCTCATTACGTTCTCCGGTTCATCTTAAAACTCGACGAAAATCGGCGCCTGTCAGCGTTACTCATCCTCGCTGTCAGCGTCGGATTCCATGGCTGGCGGATCCGGTTCGGGTATGGCCTTTCCCGATATGATATCCGTGTAGTTGCTGGGCAGAACCTCAACCGACGATTGTTCCAGAATATAGTCAACGACCTGATCTTCCAGTACCGCCATCTCAATCTGCTGAAGCGGTTCGGCATTACTGAAATAGTAGTTCACAACCTGCTGGGGTTCGGCGTATTGTTCAGCCAGCGTCTCCACACGGTCTCTAACTTTGTCCGGGTCCGCCTCTATGTTGGCATCTGCGACGATCTTATTGACGATCAACCCCACCGCTACGCGTCGCTCCCCCTGGTCTTGAAACAATTCGTCGGGCAGGTCTGGCTGGTCGCCGGCCTGAGTCCCGTACATCTGAAATTGCTGCTGCATCTGGCTCTTGAGAACGTCGATCTCACGGCGGACCATTGCGGTTGGCAGTTGTATCGTGTGCAGTTCGTTAAGCTGGTCGATAACCTGGTTCTTGACCTGGTTGTCTATCGCCGCATCCATCTCCCTTTGCATATTGGCTCGGACATCTGCGCGGAAAGCCTCTACGCCTCCTTCCTCGACGTCGAACGCCTTGAAGAATTCTTCATCCAGATCGGGCAGCGTTGGTTGGGCGACCGCGTCAATGGTCACCTTGAATGTGGCTTCTTTGTCGCGAAGTTCCTCAACCCGATAGTCGTCGGGAAACGTCGCCTGAAATTCATCGGAACTCCCCGCCGCTAAACCGGTCACGCCGGTATCGAAATCTTTGATCATCTGTCCGGCGCCGACAATAAATGATATGCCCTCACCGCTACCACCCTCGAAGGCTTCATCGTCGATCATTCCGGTAAAGTCCAACGTCACGCGGTCGCCTTCCTGCGCGCCACGATCAAGGTCCGTCCATTCCTTGCGCTGCTCGCGAAGCCGCTCCACCATCTCGTCGATATCGAGTTCGCTAAGTTCGGCCTGCGGTTTCCGGACCGCCACCCTGCTGAGATCGGTGATCTCTACAGCCGGGAATACCTCGAAGGTGGCGGTAAATTCGAAATCGATACCCGGGTCCATTTTCACGACTTCAAGGTTCGGAGACCCGGCCGGGGACAACTCTTCGGAGCGAACCGCATCGACGAAACTCGCCTGCATCAGTTCGCCCGCCACTTCGGCACGAACGGCAGGCCCATACCGTCGTCGAACTTCCTTCATGGGAACCTTTCCCGGGCGAAACCCCGGCAGTTTGATCTCGCCAGCGGCTTTCCCCAGCCGCTCTGTGATCTGGCCCTCGAAGGTCTGGGAAGGTACCGAGATGGTCAGTCTCCGTTCCAAGGCCCCGATAGTTTCTACTGAAATCTGCATCTAGTTGATCTTCAACCCGTATCTTCCAATCTGATCATACGTTCGATCAGGGTTTTTTGTAGTAAATGGGGTGGACGATGGGGCTTGAACCCACGACCGCCGGGATCACAACCCGGAGCTCTACCAACTGAGCTACGCCCACCATTGATTTGATGTGCTCACGCCATCCATGGCGCGACAATTCTAACTGATCCAACGCCATCCTCGACACCCACGTCCAGGCACAAATGCCGCAACGAGCGTGTCCGAACGCCCATTGGCGCTGGATTCAAAAGTGGCGCGCCCGGAAGGACTCGAACCTTCAACCCTCGGCTTAGCTTACCAGCTACTGC
>JAYGEV010000537.1:0-3989 GCA_046582225.1 Pseudomonadales bacterium | reverse complement strand
ATCCAGATAGGGCAGCACGACCCCGTCGGCCATCAGCGGCAGCAGACGGTCGACGTGAGGGTACGGATAGACGTAGTGCAGGCGCAGCCAGGGAAACCTCGCGCCGAGTTCCACGCACAGCGTTTCCAGATCGCTTTTGAGCATTCGGTCCTGGTAGCGACGTTTTTCGTAGCGCAGATCCACACCATAGGCACTGGTGTCCTGGGCGATCACCAGCAGTTCCTGGACGCCGGTAGCGGCCAACCCATCGGCCTCCGCCAGCACATCGTCAATTGGGCGAGACCGCAGCTTTCCGCGCATGTTCGGAATGATGCAGAAGCTACAGGTGTGGTTGCAGCCCTCAGAAACTTTCAGGTAGGCATAGTGCGGCGGTGTGAGCTTCACCCCTGCCGGTCCCAGATGGTAATTTGCCGAAGGCCCGGATCGCGGCAGATGCTCCTGCACCGCGGCGAGCACAGGGCCAGGATTCTGAGGTCCGCTCACCGATAACAGGGTTGGAAACCGGCCTTCAAGTTCCTCTTTGTGGGCTCCCAGACATCCGGTAACCACCACCTTGCCACAGCCGTCCAGGGCTTCTTCAATCGCCTCAATCGATTCTTCAATGGCCGCGTTCACAAAGCCGCAGGTATTGACCACAACCAGGTCGGCCTCGGCGTACTCGCCCACGGTCTGATATCCGGCGACACTGAGCTGGCTGAGAATTTGCTCTGAATCGACCAGCGCTTTGGGACACCCCAGACTCACGAAGCCTACTTTTCCGGTCGTAGCTGCTGCGAAGCCCTGGCGTACTTCGATGAATTGAGTGGCGGCGCATTGTAGCCGCCCGACCCGCACGCGTCATGAATCGCGGTTGATTTTCGCCTCCAGGTGGGCAAATATGCCGCCCGAGATGAATAAAGACAGCCAAATCACCTGCACCCGCTCGATCTCCGTGCGGATCCCGATGTCGAGCATGGTTTCGTGGCGGGCTGGCTATTGGTTTTTTATGAGTTAGCACCGCCTTCACATATCCGAAGGCAGTGCCCACTGCCTTCGACGGAACCCCGCGAGGCAGTGCCAGCGGGGTTTTTTTTACCCTGCATTCTGTCACTCGGTTATGGGTCAGGTTGAGGAGACGATATGACGCAACTTGAAAATGTAAACATCGAAGCACCCGATGTGCTGGTGACGCCCGAGGCTCTCAAAGCTCGGCTGCCGGTATCCGAGGGCATTCGTGAACTCGTCGCGCAGGCTCGAGAAGTGGTACAGAACATCCTGTCCCGCACCGACCATCGGCTGCTGGTCGTGGTCGGTCCGTGCTCGATCCACGATGTCGATGCCGCGCGAGACTATGCCCGCCGTCTTGCAGAACTGGCCTCCGAACTCAACCAGCACCTGTTCATCGTCATGCGTGCCTACTTCGAAAAGCCTCGAACCACGGTGGGATGGAAGGGGTTGATCAACGATCCACATCTGGACGATTCGTTCTGTATCGCCGAAGGCCTCGAGATCGCGCGCCGGTTGCTGCTGGACATCGTCGAAATCGGCGTACCACTCTCCACCGAGGCGCTGGACCCGATTACCCCCCAGTACCTGCAGGACCTGATTACCTGGTCGGCGATCGGAGCCCGCACCACGGAGTCACAGACGCACCGCGAGATGGCGTCGGGTTTGAGTTGCCCGATCGGGTTCAAGAATGGCACCGATGGCTCGCTCGGCGTTGCAATAAACGCACTGCAGTCGGTGGCGAGCCCGCACCGTTTTCTTGGCATCAGCCCGTCAGGCCAGGTATCGGTTATCCGCACCAAGGGCAATCCTCACGCGCACATCGTGCTACGTGGCGGCACCGCGGGACCCAACTACGACGCTGAGAGTGTCGCTGCCTGTGAAGCCGCACTGCAGCACATCGGCCCGTTCGCAAACATCATGGTGGATTGCAGCCACGCAAATTCCAGCAAGGATCATAATCGCCAGGTCCTGGTCGCCCGCGATGTTGCCTCTCAGCTTCTCGCCGGCAATCAATCCATTGTCGGATTGATGATCGAAAGCAACCTGCACGCAGGCAATCAGAATCTCGGGACCGGCAGGGATTTGCGTTACGGAGTGTCAGTGACCGACGCCTGCATCGACTGGGCATCGACGGAGGATCTTCTGCGGGAACTTGCCGTGTCGTTAGGGACCACGCTGCGGGCGCGCGTCGACGGATGAACGCGATTGCTGGCGACGCTGTTATTCGCGACGCTACTTATAGTATGCGTGTTCGGTCTCGGTGTGATCGGTGGCGTCTTTGATCGCAACCAGTTCGGGAACCTGCTCCAGGAGTGACTTTTCCACACCATTCTTCAGCGTGATGTCCACCGCAGCGCAGCCCTGGCAACCCCCGCCGAACTCGAGCACGGCGGTGTTGTCATCGAGCACCTCCACCAACGACACCACCCCGCCATGGGAGGCCAATCCGGGATTGATCTCGTTGTAGAGAATGTAGTTGATGCGGTCTTCCAGCGGCGCGTCCGGCCCCACCTTGGGCACCCGGGCGTTGGGCGCCTTGATCGTAAGCTGTCCGCCCATGCGGTCCTCGGAGTAGTCGACCACCCCCTCGACCAGGTACGGCATGCTGCGCTCTTCAAACCACGCGTTAAAGCCTTCGTAGCTCACCGAAACGTCGCCTTCCTGCTCTTCGCCAGGGCGACAGTAGGCGATGCAGGTTTCCGCATGCGGCGTTCCCGGCTGGGCAACAAACACCCGGATCGCGACGTCGGATTCTTCCTGCTTGTCGAGAAGTTCGCGGAGGTATTGCTGCGCAGACTCGGAGATCTCGATCATGTTTGCGTGTTCCAGGCGTTTTGCGGGGCTATTTCCGAGTATTTTACTCGGGAATAGCAGAGATACTATCCGAATCGAGTATTCCAGGCAACGCGGGGCGCCGTAACGGACGGGCCACCAATCGTTACATGAGCCCGATTCATGATAAGCGTCTATAACTTCAATTGCGTTCAGGTCATTGAATTCTAGACTACGTGTATCTGGATCAGACCCTCTCGATCCGCGACGCGAACCTCAAGAGACTCATGATGGCAGCCGCTCCCGAACACCTGAAAAATATCCTGTCGCAGCGTATTGTGCTGCTCGACGGCGCCTATGGCACTCTGCTGCAGGGGCACAACCTCGAAGAGGACGACTATCGCGGGGCGGTGCTCAAAGATCATCAGGCGCCACTCAAAGGCAACTACGACGTGCTGTGCCTCAGCCAACCCGAAATCGTTGTAGATGCGCACCGCCAGTATCTAGAGGCCGGCGCAGACATCATCAAGACCAATAGTTTCACCGCCACCTCCATAGCTCAAAACGATTACGCGCTGTCTGATCGTGCCGTTCAAATGAACGAGGCGGCAGCACGAATCGCCCGCTCGACGGCAGACAAGTTCTCCACCACTGAATGGCCCCGGTATGTTGCCGGCGTGCTGGGTCCGACCAACCGCACCGCGAGCCTTTCGCCAGACGTCAACGACCCTGGGTTTCGCAACGTAAGTTTTGCCGAGCTTGCAAACAGCTACTTCGCGGCGGCCAGTGCGTTGCTCGAAAACGGCGCGGATCTGATTCTGCTGGAAACAATCTTCGATACCTTGAACGCCAAGGCAGCCATCTACGCCCTGCATGAGGTGTCGCGCGCGCGGGGTGCAGAAATCCCACTGATGATCTCCGGGACCATCACCGACGCGAGCGGCAGAACGCTGTCCGGCCAGACCTGCGATGCGTTCTGGGTGTCGGTGGCCCATGCCAATCCGCTGACCATTGGACTGAATTGCGCCCTGGGCGCCGATCAGCTTCGGCCCTACCTCGATGAACTCAGCCGCATCGCAGACACCTATGTGAGCGTACACCCCAACGCCGGGCTTCCAAACGAATTTGGCGGCTACGACGAATCACCGGAATCCATGGCGGAAAAAATTGGTGAGTTTGCAGAGAGCGGTTTGGTGAACATCGTGGGAGGGTGCTGTGGCACGACGCCA
>JAYGEV010000535.1:0-23167 GCA_046582225.1 Pseudomonadales bacterium | reverse complement strand
TACGCGGAGGATTCCACTGCCGAGACTGATATGAATGTGGTAACCCTGGCATCCGGCGGATTTATCGAAGTGCAGGGCACCGCGGAAGGAGCGCCATTCAATGACGATGAGCTGTCGAGCATGCTGCAGTTGGCAAGGCAGGGAACAGCGCAGCTCGTGCGTCTGCAGCGTGCGGCGCTCGGCATATAGACCAATCAACCATGCATGACGAGCATAAGCAGGCGCTGGTGGCGTTGATGATCGAACAGCAGGTTCTGAAATTCGGCGAGTTCACGCTGAAATCGGGTCGCGTCAGCCCATATTTTTTCAATCTGGGCGCGATCAGCAGCGGCGCGTCCATCGCCAGCCTCGGCCGCGCCTACGCGCGCTGCATTCTGCAGCTGGATTTCAACTTCGATGTGTTGTTCGGCCCGGCTTACAAGGGCATTCCCATTGTCGTTGCAGCAGCCCAGGCATTGGCTCACATGGGAGCCAATGTGGGCTGGGTGTTCAATCGCAAGGAGGCCAAGGACCATGGCGAGGGTGGTCGCTTCGTCGGCGCGCCATTGCAGGGCAGGGTGGTGCTGGTGGACGACGTCCTCACCGCGGGAACCGCGGTGCGTGAAGCGGCTGAGCTGATCAGGGCGGCGGGCGCTGAGCTGGCTGGGGTTGTCATCGCGCTTGACAGGCAGGAACTGCAGGATCGTGCGAGCAGCAGCACGACCGCCGTCACAAGTTTGCAGGCGGATCTCGGAATTCCAGTGGTCAGTATGCTCACGCTGCAGGACGTGATCGAGTACCTTGACTTAAAACCGGATCACGACAAATATCGGCGTGAGGTAGTCGATGCAATAAAGCAGTACCAGGATGCGTACTGTCTTCGGCGACCATGATGGCCTCACGGGATTACGCTATGCGACAGCCTTTGAAAATACCGAATCTGAGAGTGACAGCTCGCGCGTCGACGTGCTTGGTGGCCCTGACGCTGATCATCGCGCTCGGTGCGCCAACAACGGTCGCTGCGGCGAAGAATCTGTTTCGTTTTGTGAACGATCAAGGGGTGACCGAAACTTCCGATACGCTTCCAACGCACCGGGCCGCTGGTGGCTATGAGATAATCGACCGCGCAGGCCGCGACTAATCGCGAGGGGTAAGCGCCCCGCTCCCAACCGAGACGTCTAGCGGAACACAGAGCGCTCAAGCGCTTCCCATTGATCTTCCCAGTTCGTGGTCGGCAGGGCACGAAACTCGCTGCGTACGAACTGGGTGATCCTGCCTTCGGCGGCTGAAAGCAGCAGGTTGGTGCCGGCGCCGATGCCGAGTTCCGGTCCGGGTACCCGGGTTACCGCCCACTCCCGAAGTATCAGTCGCAGCTGAGTCTCCAGGCGATCGAAAACCTGCCGCATGCGCGTGCGTAGTCGGCTGGTTTCTCCCTGAAGCGCATCGCCCACCAGCAATCGAGACAGTCCAGGATTCCGTTCTGCGAACGACAACAGCAGCCACAGCATGCTGCGGCAGCGCTGCTGCGCCGTCGGCTCCTCGGCCATGATTCGCGTGATGCGGCTGAACAGGCTCTCTTCGACAAACTCGACCAGTCCTTCGAGCATTTTAGCTTTGCTTGGAAAGTGGCGGTACAGGGCTGCTTCCGACACGCCGACCTCACGTGCCAGAGCGGCGGTGGTAATTCGCGAACCAGGGTTGTTCTCGAGCATTCGGGCGAATGCCTGCAGGATTTCCTGGCGCCGGTGAGACTTGGCGGCCACGCTTATGGATCCGCGCCCGCAGCAGAGATCTGCGTACCTATGCCCGTGTCGGTAAAGATTTCGAGCAGCAGCGCGTGGGGTACGGTTCCGTCGATGATCTGGGTGCTGCCGACGCCGTTGTTGGCAGCCGACACTGCGCATCGAGCCTTGGGAAGCATCCCGGAGGATATGGTTTCCGCGGCAATGAGATCGTCCACTTCATCGGTGGTCAGCTCTGCGAGAGTCTTGCCGGAGGCATCGAGAATTCCCGGCGTGTTGGTCAACAGTATCAGCTTCTCGGCTTGCAGCTTCTCGGCGAGGCGTCCAGCCACCAGATCGGCGTTGATGTTGTAGGACTCTCCATCGGGTCCGACGCCAATGGGAGCAACCACCGGAATGAAGTTTTGGCGGATGAGCGTGTCGATCACGTTAGGGTTTACATTTTCGACTTCACCGACATGGCCGATATCAATAATCTCAGGCACATCGAGCTCTGGAGATTGCTGAGTAACGATCAGCTTGCGGGCGCGAATCAACTCTCCATCTTTGCCGGTTATGCCAACCGCTCGTCCGCCGTTCTTATTGATCAGCGAGACGATTTCCTGGTTGACCAAACCCCCCAGCACCATTTCTACGACGTCCATGGTTTGGGCGTCTGTGACCCGCATGCCTTCGACGAAACGGGTGGGGATGTTCAGACGTTCGAGAAGCTCACCGATCTGCGGCCCTCCGCCATGGACGACGATCGGGTTCATGCCGACGAGCTTCATCAGCACGATGTCCCGGGCAAAGGTATTCTTGAGGACTTCGTCGACCATCGCGTTGCCCCCGTACTTGATGACCAGGGTGCTGCCGTGGAACTGTTGGATGTATGGCAGCGCCTCGGTCAGAACGCCCGCGATGTTGCGCGCTTCGGCTTCTGAGATTGGCATACGATTAACGAAACTTCAGTGAAGGGTCGACTGCGATGAGTTGTTCCTGGAACAGATCTTGGATCCGATCCAGCTCGGCTTGTGAGTCCGCCTCGAATCGCAGGGTCAACACCGGGCTCGTGTTCGAGGCTCGAATCAGGCCCCAGCCTTCGGGATAATCCACCCGCACCCCGTCGATTACCGTCAGCGTGCCTGCGCCGAAATCGGCCGTACTCTGCAGTTGTCCGATGATATTGAATTTTTCGCTCTCGGTGGTTTCGATCTTGATTTCGGGCGTGCTGAATGTGGCCGGAAACTGGGCAAACAGTTCATCGGTGGTCCTGTTCTCCGCGCCGACGATCTCTAACAGTCGCGCCGCGGAATAAAGGGCATCGTCGAACCCGTACCAGCGCTCTCCGAAAAAGATGTGGCCGCTGAACTCGCCGCCGAGCATAGCGCCGGTTTCTTTGAGCTTGGCCTTGATGTGGGAGTGGCCGGTCTTCCACATGATGGGGCGACCGCCGTTATCACTGATCAGGGTGTTGAGGTGACGGCTGCACTTAACGTCGTAGATGATGTCCGCGCCGGGATTGCGGCTCACAATGTCTTTGGCGAACAGCATTATCAGCTTGTCGGGCCAGACGATCTCGCCGCTGGCCGTGACCATACCGAGGCGATCGCCATCACCGTCGAAGGCCAGACCCAGATGTGCCTGTTCGGCCTTCACCACGGTGATGAGATCTACAAGGTTTTTCGGATCCGCCGGATCGGGGTGATGATTGGGGAAATCACCGTCGACGTCGCAATACAACGGTATGACTTCACAGCCGAGCTCTTCGAGCAATCGAGGTGCGATGACGCCGGCGACTCCGTTGCCGCAATCAATGACGACCTTAAGAGGCTGGGCCACCACCACATCTTCGAGCACGCGGTCGACGTAATGGTCGACCAGATCGATTTCTTCAACCTCGCCGCTGCCTTCGCTAAGCCGGTTATTGTCCAGACGCTCCTTGAGGCCCTGAATGCGTTCCTCTGCAAGCGTTTCGCCTGCGAGCATCATTTTCAATCCGTTGTATTCGGGCGGATTGTGACTGCCGGTGATCATGATGCCGCTGCCGGTATCCAGGGCGTAGGTTGCGAAGTAGAGCATTGGCGTCGGAACGCAGCCAATATCCAGGACGTCCAGACCGCCTGCCGTGAGCCCTTTTGTTAGCGAGTCTCGCAGCATGTCGCTTGAGTGTCGGCCATCGCGCGCAACCGCGACTCTTGTTTGTTTGTGTTCGCGAGCCTCCGCTGCAAATGCGCGGCCGATCCAGTACACGACATCTGCGGTCAGATTTTTCTGGACGATGCCGCGAATGTCGTAGGCTCTAAAAATCTGTTCGTCGAGGTCCACGCCTAAATCGGCCGGGCCGACCTCATCACTGATGTCGACGCCCGAATGGCGCCAAATGCCGCTGGTAGTGGTTAGCTTCTTGCGTTTGCGGGTAGAGGTTTCGGGTGCCGGGGCTTCGTCGCTTGAGCTGTCCAATGCTGCAGGTCCGAAAAAGTGCATCCGTATGTTAATGCGTATGGTGTTCGCGTTGCCAGTGGGGCTGGCAGGTTCACGTCTATTTTGCGACGCGTTCGGGGTTTGTATTCGCTAACTGGTCGACAAATTCGCCGATGGTTTCAATGATCGCGCGTGCGAGTTCGGATTTAGGCTGACGCGGTAGAACGTTTTCGCCGCCAGACCAGATCACCGTAGCCGCGTTCTGGTCGCCATCGAAGCCAATGGTTGGGTCGGAAACGTCGTTTACCACGATGATGTCGATACCTTTGCGCTCGCGTTTGCTGCGCGCATGCTCCAGCGCTTTGTGGGTCTCGGCTGCGAATCCTACGGTCAGGGGTTTGTTGTGGAGCTTTGCCACGCTGGCGATGATGTCGGGGTTTTCGACGAGTTCCAGCGTCAGACCGGCCTCGGCGCCGGGATCGGTCTTCTTGATCTTCAGCGGCTTGATGTCTTCGGGACGATAGTCGGCGACCGCCGCGACGCCAATGAAAATATCGCAATCGGCAACATGAGCCAGCACCTCGTCGCGCATTTCGATTGCACTGGTCACGTCGATTCTGCGCACGCCGAAAGGCGTTGGCAGCGTGACCGGACCCGACACCAGGACCACATCGGCGCCGGCTGCATGGGCTGCTGCTGCGATGGCGTAACCCTGTTTGCCGGAGCTGTGATTGGAGATAAATCGCACCGGGTCGATGGGCTCGACGGTTGGGCCGGCAGTGACCAGCACACGTTTGCCACCCAGCAGTTTTTTGGCCGCGGTGAAATGTGATTCCAATGCGGCGGTAAGAATTTCGGGTTCCTGCATGCGACCCGGCCCGAACTCGCCGCAGGCCTGATCGCCGGTATCCGGCCCGAGCAACCTCACGCCATCGTTCGCCAGTGAGCGGACATTGCGCCGGGTGGCCGCGCTCTCCCACATCACCTGGTTCATCGCTGGCGCGACCAGCAGCGGCGCGCGGCTTGCCAGGCATAACGTGGTCAGCAGGTCGTCGGCCCTGCCCGTGGCCAGGCGACTGATGACATCTGCCGTTGCCGGTGCGATCAGAATCAGGTCGGCCCAGCGGGCAAGTTCGATATGACCCATCGCCGCTTCGGCGTTCTCATCCCACAGATCATCTCTGACTGCGTGGCCGGAAACCGCCTGCAGGCTTGTCGCGGTAACGAAATGGTGCGCCCCGCGAGTCATGACCACCTGTACGTCTGCATCGGCCTGACGCAGCAGACGCACGAGTTGCGGGGCTTTATAGGCGGCGATTCCGCCACTTACACCCAGTAAGATCCTTTTGTCTTTGAGCCCGTCCTGCAGGTTTGATGCGGACATGCCCGCCCTCGCGATTCGGTTCGGGCCAACGATACTACCACCCTCGGGCCGCCACTAATCGGGGATGTATGACGCCGATCACGAAAACGCATTAGGTTGGAGAACTTTCTTGTCGATCGGCATGTGGCTTGCAGGTGAGCAACCCCGGACACGGCTGCTCGAGGGAGGCATAGACCGGTTAACCGATGCGGAGCTGGTGGCTGTTTGCATACGCAGCGGGCATGCCGGACGCGACGCGGTGAGCTTTGCCCGCGAGTTGCTTGGTGAGTTTGGCGGGCTGCAGCGGTTGCTTGATGTGCCGGTTAACAGGCTGCTTGGTATCACCGGCCTCGGACCGGCCAAAGTCGCAGCGCTCAAGGCAAGCCTGGGGGTTGCTGAGCGCTACCGCTATGCCGGATTGTCCAGCCAGGTGCTCAGCGATTCGAGCGCCGTAGTCGGCTACCTTCGACACAGGCTTGCAGGCCTGGAGCGTGAGGTGTTCGCCTGTCTGTTCCTGGATACGCGTCATCGGCTCATCGCTTTCGAGAAGCTTTTTCTCGGCTCCGTGGATCGAGCCAGTGTCCACCCGCGCGAAGTGCTCAAACGCAGTCTCGAACTCAATGTGGCGGCGGTGATTTTCGCGCACAACCATCCCTCCGGGATCGCAGAGCCCAGCGAAAGTGACATTCAACTCACTGCAGAACTAAAAGGGTTGTTGAGCAAACTCGATGTGCGCTTGCTCGATCACATCGTGATCGGCCGCGGCCGCGAAGTCTCGTTTGCCGAACGTGGCCTTCTATAGGTTGATCGAGGAGGTTGCCCGAGGCGGGACGCTCTGGTATAAACGCGCCTCGCTTTTTTCCGGGAACACCCGTCATGTCTCGAGTCTGCCAGGTGACCGGCAAACGGCCGATGTCCGGCAACAATGTCAGTCATGCTAAAAACAAGACACGGCGTCGGTTTTCGCCGAATCTGCATTACCATCGTTTCTGGGTGGAGAATGAGAAGCGCTTCGTGCGGTTGCGGGTATCCGCGCAAGGTATGCGCCTGATTGACAAAAAAGGCATTGATGCCGTGCTGGTCGACATGCGCAAGCGCGGCGAGAAGGTATAGTTCGCCGGCCAAGGCTCGCGGATCAAGGCAACCCCAAGCACCTCTGCAGGAATCGACATGCGTGACAAAATCAAGCTGGTATCGAGCGCAGGCACCGGCCACTACTACACCACCGACAAGAACAAGCGCACCACCCCCGACAAGCTGGAAATGAAGAAATACGACCCGGTGGTGCGCAAGCACGTTCTGTATACGGAAGCAAAGATCAAATAGGCGCCGCCCGCCGGCGCTCCCGCCAATCCTCATCTTTGCACCCCACTCGCCCGGCATTCTCACTCAAGTTGCATTGAGCGGTGCCTGAACTTCCCGAAATTGAAACAATTCGCCGCGGCTTGGCTCCGTTGCTGAGTGATCGGCGCATTGTTGGGTGGACCATACGAAACCCTAACCTGCGTTGGCCGGTGCAGTTGCCGGCGAAGCTGCGCGGGGCGCGTATCAGCGCTGTCAGACGTAGAGCAAAGTACCTGATCGTGGAGGTGGCTGACGCCGATGGCGCCGATCGATCAACTGACAATGGCGAATCGGGCGCGTTGATCCTGCACCTGGGAATGTCGGGTAGTTTGCGGATATTGCCGGAGGGAACGGCTCCGGGGAAGCATGACCACCTGGACATCGCGCTAAGCGGTTCAGTGCTGTTGCGCCTGAATGATCCGCGCCGATTTGGCAGCGTGCACTGGCAGGACAACCCGGTGGAAGACCACTGGTTGCTGCGTAAGCTGGGTCCGGAGCCATTATCGGCCGATTTCTCGGGCGCCTACCTGAAAATCCGCGCCAGGCGCCGCCGGGTGGCGGTTAAGAACTTCATCATGGACGGTCAGATCGTGGTTGGGGTCGGCAATATCTACGCCAACGAAGCGTTGTTTCTGGCCGGCATTCGACCCACTGCGCGGGCCGGCCGGGTAACGCAACTCGGCTACGAGCGGTTGGTCAGCGCAATCCGGCGGGTTCTCAAGGGCGCCATCGACATGGGCGGGACCACTCTGCGGGATTTTGTGAATCAGAATGGCAATCCCGGCTATTTCAAGCAGTCGCTGAATGTGTACGGCCGGGAGGGGTTGCCATGCGTAGTGTGCACAACGCCACTAAAAGGCGTCAGAACCGGTCAGAGGGCAACGGTTTTTTGCCCAAAATGCCAAAGCGCCCAAAGTTTTAACGGACGCAGATGCTAAAGTAGATGAGTTGCACTGGCGTCCCGAACGACCTAAAGGACCATGGAAATGAAGCGATTGACACGCGCAGGAATAATTTTCTTTCTGGCTGCCTTCATCAGCGCGCCGGCGTTGGCGGCGCCCGAAGATGAGCCTGAATTTATGGCCATGACCGGCGATCTGCTCATCGCGCGGCCGTTGGGAATGGCAATTACCGCGATTGGCGCTGCGGTATTCGTAGTCAGCCTCCCATTCACCGCGCTTGGCGGCAATATCGACCGGTCGGCCGACACGTTGGTGACAAAGCCCGCAGCCGAGACGTTCATGCGCTGCCTGGGTTGCAAAACCAGCAGGAACTTTCGACCTGGCGCCAACTAGACGCTGAACTCGGCTATTTCTTCGTGTACGCCGCCACCACAGCGGGGTGCACAAAATCGGCAATGTCTCCCCCCAGGGATGCGATTTCGCGGACCAGTGTGGAGGAGATGAATGCGCAGGTCTGGGAAGTTGGCAGAAATACGTACTCGATCTCCGGATCGAGCGATTGGTTCATCTCCGCCATTTGAAACTCGTAGTCAAAGTCGGTAACCGTACGTAACCCGCGCAGGATGAACCGGGAGTTTTTCTCGCGCGCATAGTTGACCAGCAGGGTGTTGAATCCATCCACGGAAACCCGGTCACCGAAGTCGCTCACCACCTCACGACACAGCTCGATCCGATCCTTTAGATATACCGCAGGGTCTTTCTGTGCGGACGTGCCAATGGCAACGATAACGTGGTCGAACAGACTCAGAGCACGTTTGACGAGATCGGTATGCCCATTGGTAATCGGATTGAACGATCCTGGATAGACGACCGTGCGCATTTTTACTACCCCTGGCGAAAGCGCGGGATGGTAGCTGGGCGATCAATCTCTGGCAAGAAGTGCGAACTGGCTGTCGCCGGCTTGGCTTTGTTTTAACGTTCGCCACCCGCTGCCTGCAGGGGTCTGGACGACGGGCATTGACGGCTTGCGTTGCTCTACATACACGCACCCGCCCGGTGCCAGTAAATCGCGTGTAGCGATAAGGTCGAGCACCACATCGAGCTCGTCGGACTCAAAAGGTGGGTCTAGAAATATCAGCTGCCATGGCCCCACTGCCGTACGCAGAAATTTTTGCGCCGCGGTCACAACAACTTGCGCATTCGCACCCAGCATCGCCGCGTTGCGCCTGAGTGCTTCGGCAACCCTTCGATCGCGCTCTACCAGCACGACCTCGGCGCCTCCCCGGGACATTGCCTCCAGGCCAAGCGCGCCGCTTCCCGCATACAGGTCCAGGCAATGCGCGCCCTGGACGTCCGCAACCAGCCAGTTGAAAAGGCTGCCGCGTACTCGGCCCAATGTGGGGCGCAATCCGGCGCTGGTTGGGAAGCGGAGCTTTCGTCCTTTCCACTTACCACCGATAATGCGGACTTCGTTGCTTGCCATTGGATCGATGGTGAGCGAACCACCGGGCGCAGACAAGTCAGCTTTGCAGGCATGGGAGAACAGTGAGCGAGCAGGAACAACCAGGTAGCGCAGAGCGTGGATTCTGGACACGGCTGAAGTCGGGTCTCGGCAAAACCCGTACTCAGCTGGCCGAAGGTGTCGGCAACCTCCTGCTCGGGGACAAGGAGATCGACGATGATGTGCTGACGGAGCTGGAAACCGCGCTCCTGCTGACCGACGTCGGTGTCGACGCTACCCGCGAGATCATGGACGATCTCACCATTCAGGTGAAACGCAAAGAGCTCAACGACACCGGTGCGCTGCATCAGGCCCTGGCGAATCTTCTCAAAGAGATGCTCGTTGCGCTGACCCAGGATTTTGTGATTCCCGCGGACAAACGTCCGTTCGTAATATTTTTTGTAGGGGTCAATGGTGTCGGCAAGACCACTACCATCGGCAAGCTCGCCCGACACTTTGGTCACCAGGGACTAAGCGTATTGATGGCTGCAGGGGACACCTTCCGAGCGGCCGCGGTGGAGCAACTCAAAGTGTGGGGTGATCGCAACGACGTGCCCGTGGTTGCGCAGCAGCAGGGTGCAGACAGTGCCTCGGTGGTGTTCGATGCCGTTCAGGCAGCGCGCGCGCGCGGCTCGGATGTTGTTCTGGTGGATACCGCCGGCCGACTGCAGGCCAAATCCAATCTGATGGAGGAACTCGCCAAGATCAAACGAGTGGTGAATCGAATCGACCAGGAGGCCCCCCACGAGGTGTTGCTGGTGCTCGATGCCGGCGTGGGCCAGAACGCATTGAGCCAAGTGCGGGAGTTCGATGCATGCGTTGGCGTGACCGGGCTGGTGATCACCAAGCTTGACGGCACGGCCAGGGCGGGCGTTTTGTTCGCCATCGCAAAACAGACACGAAAACCAGTTTACTTTATTGGCGTGGGCGAAGGTCTTGACGACCTCAAGCCTTTTGCGCCGGACGAGTTTGTCGATGCCCTCCTCGCCAGTGAGTAGCTCGCAGCCGAACGACTTCGTCTAGCCAAGACTTATGGACCAGATCGAGTTTCATCAGGTAACCAAACGCTTCGAAAATGGTCACCAGGCGTTGACGGAAATTTCGGCAGAATTTGCCGAGGGCTCCATGACATTCCTGACCGGCCACTCTGGCGCTGGGAAAAGCACGTTTCTCAAGCTTCTGTTGTGCCTGGATCAGGCGTCGCGGGGACGGATCCTGGTTAACGGAGTGAACCTGGCAAAGATATCGTCCAACCGGCTGGCGCATTACCGACAGAATCTGGGTGCGGTGTTCCAGGATCACCACCTGCTCAATCATCGCAACGTCTACGAAAATGTATCGCTGCCGCTGCGGGTCCGCGGAATGCGGGAAAAAGACGTCGCCCGTCGCGTACGCGCGGCACTTTCCAGGGTCGGTTTACTGCCAAAGGAGCGATTGTTCCCCCAGTATCTGTCCTCCGGCGAGCAGCAGCGGGTCGGTATTGCCAGGGCGGTGGTCACCCGCCCGAAAATCCTGCTCGCCGACGAACCAACGGGTAACCTGGATCCGGAATTGTCGCGCGACATCATGCAGCTGTTCGAGCAGTTCAACGAGGTCGGTACAACGGTCATCGTTGCCAGCCATGATCGGGACCTCATCGAATCCATGGGTATGCGCATCATCGAGCTTGGCAATGGCGCGATTGTTCGGGACTGGGTCGGTGGCGGAAACGACGGGCCGTGAAGAGGTCGCGCGGACAACGTGACCCGTGGCCACGCAACCGGACCGGCATTGTCTCCTGGTGGCAGGACCATGTCCGAATTGCGCGCGAAACCCTGCACTTTGTGAGCGCGAGGTTGGGCACCAGCCTGCTGGTCTGGTTGCTGGTCGGCATTGCGCTCGCTCTACCCGCGGGTTTGCTGTTGCTGCAGCTGAATCTTGCGGGTATGACCACCGCCTGGGATGGGCGCCCGGGACTGTCGGTGTATTTTGAGCTCGACGTTCATGGCGATGCTGTCGATGCCGTTGCTGCGATCCTCACCGGGCGTGAAGAGATTGAGCGCGTACGAGTGACCTCTCCAGCAGATGCGCTGGCGGAATTCCAGAGTTACACGAGCCTCGCGGATGCGCTGGATCTGTTGAATGAGAACCCCCTGCCGGCTTCATTGCGCGCGACGCTTGTTTCGGGATCCGACCTGGTCGATCTGGAGCGGGTCAGCGCGAGTATCGGGGGCGTCGAGGGCGTGGCGGAGGTTATCGTTGAGAAGACGTGGCTTGAGCGGGTGATTGACATATCGCGCATCGTCAGCCGTCTGGGAATAATTCTCGGGGTGCTGTTCGGCATTGGCGCCGTGCTGGTTACCGCCACGTCGGTGCGGCTTGCTATCGAGGCCCGGCTGGATGAATTGCGGGTTTTGAAGTTGGTGGGTGCCACCGACAGGCAGATCCGCCGTCCGTTTCTCTATTTCGGCGCGTTTTATGGTCTGGGAGGCGGGTTGGTGGCCGCCATGCTGATCAGCCTGTGCCTGGTTGCCATCGAGACTCCGTTGTCTAATCTACTAGGAAGCTACGGCCAGGACTTGGAAACTACCGGATTCGACCCCATCTTTGTGTCGGGCCCGTTGCTGGTGGGTGGTTTCCTGGGTGTGGCGGGCGCATTGCTTGCCGCACGACAGCGGCTGACCGACCTGGAAATACTCTAATATTGTTAAATTTCAACGTGTTATGAAACTATATTGATGCTTAGCAGTCTTACTAGGAGAGTGCTAAACTAGTCGTATGAGTGTTACCGGAGGTATCACATGACCACGGATCTGCTATCGCTGAACAGCCTGTCGCCGGGCGGAGACCTGAACGCTTACATGCAGACTGTGAGCGCGTTTCCGATCCTTTCGCCGGAAGACGAAAAAGCCCTCGCGGAGCGTTTCTACTACGACAACGATTTGTCGGCTGCACGCGAGTTGGTTTTGTGCCACTTACGTTTCGTCGTGCACCTGGCCCGATCATATAGTGGTTACGGCCTGCCCCAGGCCGATCTGATTCAGGAAGGCAATGTTGGTCTGATGAAGGCCGTGAAGCGCTTTAATCCCGAGGTCGGGGTACGCCTGGTATCGTTCGCCGTGCATTGGATCAAGGCGGAGATGCATGAATTCGTTCTCCGCAACTGGCGCATCGTCAAGGTGGCTACCACCAAGGCGCAACGTAAGCTGTTTTTCAACCTGCGAAGCTCAAAGAAGCGACTGGCCTGGCTCACCTCCGAAGAAACCAGGGTCATGGCAGCCGAACTCGGCGTGTCTGAGCAGGAAGTGGCCCGCATGGAGGGTCGGATGGCGGCTTCCGATATGGCTTTTGACGGGTATGGCGTAGATGACGACACGTCCCCTGGGGTTGCACCCGTGCACTTTCTCGAACTTGAAGGCACCAATCCTGAAGACCTCGTTGTCGAGCAGGACTGGCGTGACGATGCCTCCCAGAAGCTGGGAGTTGCTCTGTCCGACCTGGATGAGCGTAGTCGCGACATCGTGCAGGCGCGCTGGCTCAGCGAAGACAAGACAACGCTGCATGTGCTCGCTGACAAGTACGCGGTGTCCGCGGAGCGAATCCTTCAGATCGAAAAGAACGCCATAAAAAAGCTGAAAACGGCGTTCGCGGTCGAGGCCGCGTGAATCTCATCTAAGGTCCGGATGTAGCCGTGCCTGCTAGTGTATTTCTTGCCGCCGGAGCGCTGTTTGGTGCATCCGGCGTTGTAATGGGGGCGTTTGGCGCGCACGCCCTGGCCTCGCGATTCTCCGAATCCAATCAAGCCACCTGGGACACCGCCGTCACCTATCAACTCACGCATGCTCTGGCATTGCTGGTTGTCGGTCTCCTGGCCCGGGATTCGGGCGCGAGCAGCACGGCATTGAGCGTTGCCGGTTGGGGATTTATTGTCGGCGTTGCGCTTTTTTCCGGAAGCCTTTATCTGCTCGCCGTTGACGGACCTAGATTCCTTGGCCCTGTTACCCCTGTGGGTGGGGCTGCGTTCATCGTCGGTTGGGTGGGTCTGCTGGTTGGAGTTCTGCGCTGAGGCAGACCGCACAAGACACTCGAACATATCTACGGCATCGTGGCCGGCCAACTCGGGCCCAGGCGCGCGCGCTGGCTGACGTCGGGCCGGACGTGGTTCTTAGGGGTCCTGAGGAATCGGTAAACTGGTCCAGGTTGTTCAGGCGCGAAGCGCCACTCGGGGTAGAAGTTGGCTTCGGAATGGGCCATGCGTTGCTCGAGTGGGCAGACCAGCGCCCGGACTGGAACCTCATCGGCGTGGAAATCTACGAGCCGGGGATAGGCGCCTTGCTGCTTGGCATGGAACACGCTGCGCTGGGAAACGTGCGCGTTCTCGCAGAAGACGCGCGATTTGTGTTCGAACGTCGTTTTCAGCCTGCCAGTCTTCAGGAGGTACGGGCCTTTTTCCCAGATCCCTGGCCCAAACGACGCCATCATAAAAGACGGCTTGTCCAGCCAGAGTTTGTTTCCAGCGTTGTCAGCCGCATGCGCATTGGTGCGCGGCTGCTGCTGGCGACGGACTGGCAGGATTACGCAGAATCGATGCTCAAGGTGCTCGATCACAACCCGCAGCTGGATAACATTGCCGGAGACGGGAGTTTCTCAGCGCGGCCCGAAAATCGATCGCCCACGCGCTTCGAAGATCGCGGCCACAGGCTTGGCTATCCGGTGTGGGATCTTGCTTACACCAGGAACTGCTGAACGACGGAATCCAGGTATTGAAAGCCGAGCGGGGTTGTTGCAATGCGGTGGCGTTGCACCAGTCCTTGCGAGACCAGGTGCGACCATGTTGGTTCCAATGCCTGTCGGTCCAGGCCGGTTTGATCGCTGAAACGCTCGAAGCTGACCCCGGCACTCAGCCGCAGCGCATTCAACATAAACTCGAACGTTAATTCTCTCTCCTCGACAGGCGCGCGGATTGTCGCCGCCGGATCCTGCAAATACAGTCGCGGTTGCCGCGGTTTTCGAGTGCGGACAATTTCATTGCGCAGGGTCAGCTTACCGTGCGCGCCGGCGCCCAAGCCAATGTAGTCACCGAAGGACCAGTAGTTGAGATTGTGCCGGGACGCGCGATCAGGCAATGAATACGCCGACACCTCGTAGCGCTCATAGCCGGCAGCTGCCAGGCGCTCGCGGCCGTCGGTCTCCATGTCCTCGATCGCGGATTCGGTGGCGAGAACGGGTGGTCGCTTGGCGAATTCGGTTCGCGGCTCGATTGTCAGCTGATACCAGCTGATGTGTTCTGGTCCCAGATCCAGGGCGCATCGCAGGTCGGCAACAGCGTCGGCCGCGGTTTGTTGGGGGAGACCATACATCAGGTCGAGGTTGATGTTGTCAAATCCGGCAGCGCGCGCTCGTGCGTAGCTGTCACGAGTATCGACCGCGCTGTGAATACGGCCAAGCTTGCGCAGCTGTGAGTCCGCGAAGGACTGCGCGCCCAGGGACAGGCGATTGATGCCTGCGGCGCGATATTCGGCGAAGTCCTGGTGTTCTGTCGTCCCGGGATTCGCTTCCATCGTGATCTCTGCATTGGCCGCCAGCATGGACCCCAGGTCGTCTAACAGTATCGCAAAGGCGCGCGGAGAAAACAGACTCGGAGTGCCGCCGCCAAAGAAGACAGTGTCGATTCGGGAATCTTTCGGCAGATTCAATCTGAGATCGGTTCGCAACGCCGCAAGATAGCCGTCCTCGTCGAGAGTTCCATTCAACGGATGGGAGTTGAAGTCGCAGTATGGGCACTTGCGCACGCACCACGGAAAGTGGACGTACAGCCCTGCGGGGTTGCTCAGCTGAGTTGTTTCAGTTGCGTGCATAGCGCGCGTACCGCGCGGCCGCGGTGGCTCAGCCGAGCTTTTTCTGTCGGTGTGAGTTCGGCTGCGGTGCGGTCAAGTGAATCGATGTAGAAATGCGGATCGTAGCCAAAGCCTCCGTCTCCGCGCGGATCGCTGATAATACGCCCTGACCAGCTTGCTGTAGCAACCAGCGGCGCGGCATCTGACGCTTGTCGCAGGTACACCACCGCGCAGTAGAAGTGGGCGATTGTGTTGGCAGTGTCCGCCAGCGCGGTGACCAGTTTGCGATTGTTGTCGGTGTCAGTCGCATCCATGCCTGCGTAGCGCGCGGAGCGTATTCCGGGAACGCCACCCAGCGCTTCCACCACGATTCCCGAATCGTCGGCGATCGCCGGCAGCTGGCTCTCCTGGCAAACGTGCCGGGCTTTCTCCAATGCGTTCTCGATGAAGGTCTGGCCGGTCTCGGGCAGGCTTTGGATTCCCAGTTCGCCCTGACTGACCACATCGAATCCCATGGGTTCGAGCAGATCACCAAGCTCACGAATTTTCCCTGGATTGCCGCTTGCGAGAACAACCTTCATCGAGGCGGCGCCGGTGGTGAATGCGGCGGCGCTCCCTCGGGTCGCCCCAATCGATAGAACGCAATGGTCCCGAAAAGGTTTGGAAATAGATTCATCAGGGGGCGGTTCAGGTGTTGGTCATCGACCACAAAGCGCTGGATGATCCGTAGCCGTTTACGTTGGCACATCTGCTCGAAATCGTTGAACGTGCAGAGATGAATGTTGGGCGTGTCGTACCAGGTGTGCGGCAGGTGATCTGCGATTGGCATGCGGCCGTTGAGCGCCAGATAGGCACGGCAGCGCCAGTGTCCGAAGTTGGGGAAGGTGACGATACACTCACCCCCGATACGCAACATCTCGTCGAGCATTTGTTCCGGGGCTTTCACGGATTGCAGCGTTTCGGTCATTACCACCATGTCGAAACTGTCATCGGTGAAATTGCTCAACCCCTGGTCCAGATCCTGTTCGATTACATTCACGCCCTTGCTGATGCAGGTGGTAACGTTTTGCGAATCGATCTCAAGCCCATATCCGTTGACTTGCTTGTGTTGCTGCAGGTGGGCGAGCAGGTCACCCTGGCCACAGCCGAGATCCAGCACCCGCGCACCAGGATTGATCAGGTCGGCGATGATGCTCAGATCAGGGCGCATCGTTCACCTCGATGGCAACCCGTGCCAGGTATCCGCCAAGCACGTCGAAGTACCGGGGTATCGGCAACAGGAAAGAGTCGTGGCCATGTTCGGAGTCGATGATCGCGCTGGCCACGTTCTTTCGTGCGGAAATCAGGGCATCGACGATTTCAGTTGAGCGGGCGGCAGAAAATCGCCAATCGGAGGTGAACGAAAGGACGCAGAATTTGCAGCTGGCGGTCGCCAGCGCAGCGACCAGGTCGCCGTTGAACTCACGGGCGGGATCAAAATAGTCGAGAGCTTTGGTCATAAGGACGTAACAGTTGGCGTCAAACCGCTTGGAAAACGATCGGCCTTGATGGTGCAGGTAACTCTCAACCTGAAATTCAACGTCCCTTCCTGCCTCAATGTTGCCGGATTTGATCTGGCGGCCGAATTTTTGCCGCATGCCGTCGTCTGACAGATAGGTTACATGACCGACCATGCGCGCCAGCATCAGGCCCAGATCGGGATTGGCGCCGTGTTGGCGGTAGTTGCCGGCAAAAAACTGAGGGTCGGTGGTGATCGCCTGTCGGGCGATCTCATTAAATGCAATGTTTTGTGCCGAAAGGCGGGCAGCACACGCGATGAGAATCGCAGCGTGCAGACGTTGTGGATAATCGATGGCCCAGCGCATCGCCTGCATGCCTCCCAGGCTGCCGCCGACCACGGCCGCCCACTTGCTGATACCCAGGTGATCGGCAAGCAGCACCTGACTTTCGACCCAATCCTCCACAGTGACTACCGGAAAGTCGGGGCCGTAGGGAGTTCCGGTATCCGGGTTGGTGGTCGTCGGCCCGGTACTGCCGTGACAGCCGCCGATGTTGTTCAGACTTACGACGAAAAATCGATCGGTATCGATAGGTTTGCCGGGCCCAATACAATTTTCCCACCAGCCGGGGCGAGCGTCGGCGCGATCGTGGTAACCGGCAGCGTGGTGATTCCCCGATAACGCATGGCAAATCAGCAGAGCGTTCGTCCGCTTGGGGTTGAGTTCGCCGTAGGTCTCGTAAACGAGTTCGAATCCGGGCAAAGTTTCGCCGCTTCGCAGCGCGAATGGCGCTTCGTGACGAAACAGCTGTGGCGTCACCAGACCTATGGAATCGGCGGGCAGAATATCGGGCATCGGATTGCGATCGGTCCGTGCTTTGCACGGGAGTGTTGTATGGGACGGCGAGTTTAAAGCATGGGCTTCCGCGCGTTCAACTGCCCTTAGGGTGGCTCAACTGCCACTTGCGCCGGGATACGCCTGGCATTGTCGATGCGTAACGGCTTGGTTCGGCCGTTTGCACCGCGCTCGATATGGACGTGGCTGGGCGTGGTTGCGAACTCGGCTCCCAGGAATCGAATCAGCGCGGCATTAGCCTTGCCGTCGACGGGCGGGGCTGCCAGCCGGATGGTGAGTAAGCCCGCACGACGCGCACCCCAGCTGGTGCGTTTAGCGCGCGGAATGACCCGACATGTAAATCGAATGGAGTCGTTGAGGCCATGTCCTGAGCCCGAACGGCCGTTGGAACGGCGCGTAGCCAAGCCGCTAAATTCGACCGAGGAGCTGCTCGATGACTCCAATCAGCAGGAAAATCAGGATGGGCGAAAAATCCAGGCCACCCATGGGCGGGAGCAGCTTGCGTGCCGGAGCGAGCACCGGTTCAGTGAGCTGTTGCAACATTCCGAGTACGGGATGATAGCTGCCCTGGGCGAGAAAACCGGCGATGATGACGATCAGAATAGACCACTTGATGATGAATAGAGCCAGCCCGATCACGGCCAGCACCCCTGCGGTCAGGATCTGGATAACGCTGCCGACGTATTGGTCGGTGATCGCGCTCGCTGCAACGATCAGCAGGACATTTGCCGCCAGCGCAGCAATCAGGGCGGCAAAATCGATGTTCCCATAACCGGGGAGAACCATTCGAACTGGCTTCAACACCAGGTCGGTGGCCTTCACGATGCCCTGTGAGATCGGGTTGTAGAAGTCGACTCGACACACTTGCAGCAAAAATCGTGCGACAAACAGGAAGGCGGCGAACTGCAGCAGGAAACTGACCACATAGAAAAGAACGTCGTTCATGGGTGTTTTGGTTTTCCTTGTTTGTCGCGTTCATTGGTTCCGAACTCGGCGGCAAGCTCCCGAGCGCGTTCGGCAGCCCCCGCCAGAGCGGCGTTGATGATACCGCGGGAATCCGCAGCTTCCAGTACCGAAAGCGCTCGCTGGGTGGTTCCACCCGGCGAGGTGACGTTTTCACGAAGCCGCGCGGGCTCGGCCCCTTCTTGCCGGGCCATCAGTGCTGCTCCGTAGGCAGTCTCGATGGTCAGCTTTTTTGCGGTTTGCGCATCCAGGCCCAGCGCGCATCCGGCGTCGACCATGGCTTCCATCAGATGGAAAAAGTAGGCGGGCCCGCTGCCGGACACCGCGGTGACCGCGTCGAGCAAAACTTCTGAATCTACCCACAGGGTCTTGCCAGCCGCGGTCAGTACCGCCTCGGCAAAGCCGCGCTGGTCAGTGGAGGTGTTGTCGTTGGCGAACAGCGCTGTGATCCCGGCGCCGAGCAATGCTGGAGTGTTCGGCATGCAGCGCACGATCGCCTGACCTGGACCGGTGTAGGACTGAATACCTTCAATCGGCACGCCGGCGGCAATGGACACGATCAACTGGTCGGCTGTGAGCGCAGTCAGATCATTGAGAATCGCGCCGAGCACCTGTGGCTTCACCGCCAGCACGATCATGTCGGCGCCACGAATCGCGTCGTCATTTTCCGAACAGGTGACGATTCCCAGCTCGCTTAGTTTTTCCAGCTGCGATGTAACCGGGTCGCTGACGCGAATGCTGGTCGGGTTTCGGCCGTTGTTGATCAGGCCGTTGATTAAGCTGGACGCCATGTTGCCGGCGCCGATAAATGCGATGTCTTGGCTCAACGCGGGCTCACTCCTTAGATAGGTTCGTCGGTAGCGACCGTTGTCCGGGGGCCGAATATATCGGTACCGATTCTGACGTGGGTCGCGCCGGCCATTATGGCCTGGGGATAGTCTCTGCTCATCCCCATCGACAGGGTGTCCCACGATTCCTGGCCACGATCCGCAAGATCCGCAAACAGAGCCGCCAGACGCTGGTAACCGGACAGCGGGTCGCCGGCGTACTCCAGGACCGTCATCAGACCGCGTACCCGCAGGTTAGGCAACTGGGCTACCTCGTCCAGCAGCGTGGCTGCATGCTCGGGTAGCACGCCTGCCTTGGCCGGATCCTGGTCGATGTTCACCTGTAAACAGGCGTCCAGAATCTTGCCTTGCGGGCACTGTTCGCTGAGCCGGCGGGCGATCCTGCTGCGATCAACGGTGTGCACCCAATGGAAATTCTCGGCGATGGACCGGGTCTTATTGGATTGGATCGCGCCGATGAAATGCCAGGTCAATCGAAGATGCGCCAGCGCCCGAATCTTCGTGATGGCCTCCTGGAGATAATTTTCTCCGAAGTCTGTCAAGCCAGCTGCATAAGCGGCCTCGATGGCCGTCGCCGGCTTCGTTTTTGAGACCGCAACCAGATGGACATGGGCGGGATTCCGGCCAGCTGCTTGAACAGCTGCGTCCATTGAGATTTTGATGGCCGCCGCATTTTTAGAGATCGAGTGCAAATTTGTTGTGCCAACGGCGTCGCAGAATTCTCACGCGTCTCGCCGAGGGTTGTCCGAATCATGGTTAATCAATAACGTAGATAATACTATACGGGTCGGATCAACACGCCGCTGGTCTCAGATCACATACGCAAGGGCGAAGTTCATCTACTCAAAGAACTCATGTCAAAATCCACCGAGCAAGGCATGCAGACGTTCGACCAGGCGCTGTACAAGCTCTTCAGCAGTGGCGACGTTACTTACGATGCGGCGCTCGCGCACGCGGACTCGGCGAACGATCTGCGACTCATGATCAAACTTGGTTCCAACACCGACGTAGACCCGATGGCGAGTGTCGATGGACTCAGTCTCGAAGAGAACGAAGCCGCGGTTAACCTTCACCGCTAATCGCTGAATGCGATCAGCCCGAGGCCGAATCAGTTCCCAACCACGTCTGAGCGATGAGGACCGCTGCCAGCTCGTGAACCCGCTTGGCCTGTACCTGGGACGCCGCCACCGTCGTTAGACGTTCGTCGACCATCTCGACCGGGAGCGTGAACCGGCGGGCAAGCTTGTCGCCAAAAGCGCGAGCCAGCGCAGACATTTCACTTTCACTGTCATCCATGTTCAACGGCAATCCCACCACCAACGTTGTTGGCCCCCACTCTTTCACCAGCATCCCCACCTCCGACCAGATTGGGCTGCCGTTCGTCGCTTTCAGAGTGATGAGGGGCGAAGCTGTGCGCGTAACAGGCTGGCCAACGGCGACGCCGATATGGCGCAGTCCGAAATCGAACGCGAGCACATATCCGTCGCGCACGCGTTGGTAGTCAGGCGTGGCCCGCTTGCGCAGACATGAGACGAAAATCGATGCCAAGGGCGGCGGCAGCTCCATTGACGCGTTGTTCGAATGGTGTTTTAAACAAAATATCCGTGTCCCCTGGACAGGTGAGCCACGCATTTTCCTTGAGTTCCGCTTCCAGCTGACCTTCGCCCCATCCGGCGTATCCAAGGGCAACCAGGTAGTCGGCCGGGCCGTCACCCGCTGCGATTGCCTCCAGAACCTCGCGCGCGGTGTTGAGCATTAGGCCGCCATCCAGCTCTAGAGACGTAGAAAAATTCTTATCGTCGGTGTGCAGGATGAACCCTCGCTCAGCGGATACCGGACCACCTTCCATCACCGGCACGGCGAGCGACACGCCACGCGCGTCCATTCCCAGTTGTGAGAGCAATTCCGCCAGCGCAATATCAGTAGGACGATTGATCATCAGGCCCATTGCGCCATCTGAGTTGTGTTCGCAAACGTAGGTCACGGTGTTGCCGAAATAGCTCCCGGCCTGATTTGGCATGGCGAGCAGAAACTGGTTTTTGAGGCTGATTTCAGCTGTCAAGAGTGGTTCCCGAACGAGAGAACTTCCACGTGCGAATGATCTCCAACTGATCGTAGTGCTTGCGCATTTCCACCGGAAAATCCGGATATGGTGCTGCCAGGCGAACGATTCTCAACGCGGCATTGTCCAGAGATTTGTGACCCGAAGACTCCAGAATGCGAACCTCGGTTAAGCTGCCGTCGTAGCGTAGCACGACGAGCATTCTGAGATCCCCGTAAACGGTGCTGTCCGGATAGTTGGCGTTGCCAATGCGTTCGACCTTGCGGCGCCACATGTTCAGGTAAGCCGCCTCGTCTGCTGACTTGGTCGACACGCTGGTCAGACGTTTCACGCGGGGTCGCCGAGCCTGTTCCTGTTGCTCAAAGGCGATCCGGGCTTCGAGGCTCGCGATCTGTTCGGCGAGGTCGTCCAGGGTAATTTTGTTGGTCGTCAGTGGGTTGATGAGTTCTTGAGTGACGATCTCGTCCTGATTGGTGGCCTGGTCTTCTGCGCTGGCAACTGTGGTCAGCAGTTCGCGTTTGTCGAGCAATGACGCCTCCATCGTCGGCAGGGACTCCGAGACGATCGGGCGATAATCGTTGCTGAAGAAGTCGGCTTCCTGATCGGTTGTGGTCTCGAGGATTTCTTCCTCGGCGCCGCCGCCGAGTTGGTTCATCTGGGCGATGAAATCCGCATCCTGGGGAGCTTCGAGATCGCTGTGCTGGGCAACGGTAACTTCGATCGTCGGGGTGGGATTGAAACCCAGATCGGTGGTGAAACTCACGCCGAGGATGATCGCGGCGTGGAACGATATCGCGAGAAACAACGTAAAGCTCAGGCGATCTCTTGGCGTAATGGTCAGTGTGGTCATGAAACTACGCGCCAGGTCGTCTATTCCTGAGCATCCAGTTTGGCGGCGATCGTATCCAGCAGTGTACCGCCGATATCAAGCTCAAACTGTGCATCCAGTTCTCGAATACAGGTGGGGCAGGTAACGTTCACCTCCGTGAGATAGTCGCCAATGACATCGATCCCAACGAAGGTGAGCCCGCGACGTTTCAGCTCCGGCCCGACCTGGTTAGCGATCCATCGGTCCCGTTCGGTCAATTCGCGGCCTTCTCCGGTTCCTCCCGCGGCCAGATTGGCCCGGGCCTCGCCTTTCATCGGAAGCCGCGCGAGCGCATACGGTACCGGTACGCCGTCGATCATGAGAATTCTTTTGTCGCCATCGGTAATCTGAGGAATGTACTTCTGCCCCATGATTTGGGCGACGCCGCCATTGGTGAGCGTCTCGAGGATCACGCCAAGATTCTGGTCGTCCTCCATGACGCGGAAGACCGATTGTCCTCCCATGCCGTCAAGGGGTTTGAAGACCACGTTTTGATGGGTGGCATGAAATTCGCGAAGCACCTGTTCCGAACTGCTTACGACCAGCGGTGGGCAGCATGCCGGAAATGCGGTTGCAAAGAACTTCTCATTACAGTCACGCAGGCTCTGGGGCTTGTTGATGACAGCGACACCGTGGCCTTCGGCGCGCTCCAGAAAATACGTGGTATAGATGTATGCCATGTCGAACGGCGGGTCCTTGCGCATCATGATGATGTCGAACTCACCAAGGTGCGTCAGCTTCGCGGGTCCCAGTTCGTACCAATCGTTGCCGGCGTCTTCCACCCGTAAGCTGTCGGCAAAGGGGGAGTTGAGTTGCAGCGAACGTAGCATTCCATGTGGCTCGTGTTCGTGAAGCACGAGATCGCCTTGCTGCAGGTAGCTTACGTGCCAACCGCGCTGCTGAGCGGCTCGAATCATGGCAAGAGTGCTATCTTTCTTCAGCGCTAACCCGACCAGTGGGTCCATTAGAAATGCAATCTTCAAACTCATCGTTGTCCTTGGTTTCGCGCTGGCAATGCGTAT
>JAYGEV010000378.1:0-9121 GCA_046582225.1 Pseudomonadales bacterium | reverse complement strand
CGTGTGCTCTTCCGATCTTCGAGGATCCAGGTGGCGGTTGCATAGCGTTGCCCCAGTTTCAACTCGGAGGAGAACTGCAAACCAACGCCGGTAACAAGCAGATAAACGAGCGCCGCAGCGACCGCAACGCCGGTGTTGCGGTGCCAGCGATTCGCGGGCTTATCGCGCCTGGGCGAGGGTGCTGCTGGAGGCGACGCTGTGCTCATGGAGTAGAAGTGCGGCTCTGGCCATGCGCTTCATAGCGCGAACCGAGAGTGTCGCGCCGGTAATGCCGTCTATTTCGCTGGTCAAATTTCGATGTTCGAGACGCGCGTTTAGAAACTGACGGGTGAAAAATGGATACCTGACCTCCCAGCCCCGGCTTTCTCGGAAGACCAGCACCTGGATCGCTTCGATCGCCCCATCGTTGATGACCACGCCGGCGGTAATGGGGAGGTCTTTGCCGATCTCATCCAGCACCCAGACCGTTCGCGTGCCGCCGCCCCAATAGCGCATTCGCAACCCGGGGTTGTGGCCCAGAACTCTGGTCAGCTCGCTTCGAAGTGCAGGTTTGATCCATAGCGCCTGCGCCTCGGGCGCATGCCCGGCGAAGGCCTGGGCGATGAACTCGTTGGGCGTCTGGTACACCTCGGTCACCGCATGCGCGGCCGAACCGAAGATAGTGAGAACACAACCGATAATCATTCTTATTCTCATAAACAACAGTTTGGCGAGATTTAACCAAATTGCAAACCCGGCCTTGAAAATGCCGCTAGAACTGGTATCCGATACCGAGATCGATGGCGTGAAAGTCGCGTCCGGCGTCGCTGTTGAGGAGATGATCACGATTGCGGTAGTCGAACTTGAGGACCACGCTTTCGGTGGGCCAGAAGTTGAACCCGAGTTCCCATTGTTCGAAACGGTCCCGGGTGCGAGCACCGTCGAGGTCCTCAAAACGGCCGTAGAACCCCCAGTCCGTACCTCCCAGGTCGAGGCGAACGCTGGGCTCTATGTACCAGCCGGTCTGCTGGTCGACCCCGGCAAGCTCCACGCTGTCGCCGGCAAAGTTCCACTGCGCCCACAGCGCGCGCAGGCTGAATGGCCCCTTATTCCAGATTCCCTGCATGCTGAACAGATCTGCGCTACCCAGTCCATCCCCACTGAGTTGGCTGGCATCGGTTTGATGCTGGTAGGTGCCTGCCAGCTCCAGTCCGGGAACGCCGGTGTATTTGAGCCTCAGGGTATATGCGAGGTTTTCGGCGTTGGCGTGGGAGACCTTTTGCCGCCCGCTGCGTATCCGAAACGCGCTGCCACCGTCGGTGGCCATTTCCAGCCCGCTGTGAACCCCAAACTCCCATGAAAGCCCGTTGCCATAGTGACCGCCACCCGCGACGCCCGCTTCCCACCAGGTTGCGGGAATGATGATGTTCTCCACGTCGTTGCGTTCGACGCCATAGAACGTCGGGGGCTCGTGGGTTTCGTTGGTGATGCCCACTGGAATCAGCGCGAGGCCAGCGCGTGCCCAGTGATTGTCGTTCAGGTCCATCTCCAGGTATGCCTGTTCGATTTCCACCTCACCACCGTTGCTGCCGTCGGCGGTGTCTTTTACCAGTGAGTGTTCAATCTCGAATTCGGAGTTGAAGCGAATGCGGTCCGTGAACTGATGGCCGAAGAACAGCACGAAGCGGTGAAAATCGGCTTCCTTGAAGTCGCGACTGTCATCGTCAGCATTGAGGTTGTTGTAGTGTAATTCTCCGTAACCGCCGAGGTTGGTGCGATTGGCGCTTACCGCTGTCTCTACTTCTGCCAGGTAGTCGACGGTAAGTCCGAGTTGCTCTTCGGTGATCTTCGCCTGGCTCTGAGTGCTGTCGAGCTTTGCCTGGGTGGCCTCGAGTTTGTCGGTGAGGGCCGCGATCTGGATCTGTTGCTGCTGCACGATGGACCAGATTTCCTCCAGGGAGACCTCAGCCGCCGCGCTCGAAGCATTGACGAAGACCGCAAATAGAAAAAGAGATGATTGAATCGAGCGCATTGGGATCGGTCTCCACTAACAGATTGAGCAGTAACTGGGACGCGCGAGTGTACGTGAGACAGGCGGAAAGTTAAATCTAAATGCCAATAATTCCTATTTAGATTATTGGATCGAGGGAGGCGATCAGCCAGGAGACACTCTTAGTCCAAAGACGCCCTTAATCTAATGACACGAGGGGGATGAGTTTGCGCTGGTGCTGCTGACCGAATCGTATGAGACCGCTGAATGCGGCCAGCGCGGCGAGGCTCACCCCGCCGGTCCACATCAGGGAGGTGACTGGCGTCGCCATGACGTTCCCGAGCTGGTAGCACACCACGGCCGCGGAGTAGGCAACCACAACTGACCAGCTGGTGCTGAAGATCGCCCAGAACGCACCGATCTCTTTGAAGATGACCCCAACGGTTGCGACGCAGGGCATGTACAGCAGGATAAACAGCAGATAGCTGAACGCGCCCAGCTTGCCGTTGAAAAGGGTCTGCATGGCCCGAATGGTTGTGACCTCCACCTCTTGCTGCGAAGCGGCGAGGGCCACGTCGTCGAGCTCACCCAGGCCGATGCCCAGTGGATCGAACAGCGCGCCACCCAGCTCCGCCAGGTTGTCCGGGATGCTCTGCAGCGCCGCCGCCAGGCTTGCGCCCAGATCGACGTCCGCGCCGCTGCGGCCTGGGGCGTACAGGGCGTCCAGCGTTCCAACCACAACCTCCTTGGCGAAGATTCCGGTGAAAATCCCCACCGTCGCCGGCCAGTTGTCATCCTCAATACCCATCGGGTGAAACAACGGGGTGATGCTGCGACCAACGGCCGACAGTGCGGATTTCTCGCTGTCCTGATTGCCAAAGCTGCCGTCGGTCCCAACGGAGCTGACCACGTTGAGGATGATCACGACCGCCACAATGGCCTTGCCGGCTCTGAGTACGAACCCCCGCAACCGTTGCCAGGTCTGCAGCATCAGGCTCTTGGCTCGAGGCAGATGGTAGCTGGGCAGTTCGAGCAGAAACTGGCTGTGGGTGTTGCCGATGAGATGGCGGCGTACCGCCATCGCCGACAGCACGGCGACGAGAATGCCGATCAGGTACAGGCCGAATACCACGTTCTGACCGTTGTCCGGAAAGAACGCGACAGCGAACAGCGCATAAACCGTAAGCCGGGCGCCGCAGGACATGTATGGGGCCATGATGGTCGTGAGGATGCGATCGGGTTCGTTGTCCAGCGTGCGGGTTGCCATCACTGCCGGAACGTTGCAACCGAAGCCAACGATGAGCGGGACAAACGACTTGCCGGGTAAACCCAGGCGCCGCATCAGTCGGTCCACAATAAAAGCGACCCGCCCCATGTATCCGGAGTCCTCCAGAAACGATAACGCCAGGAAGAGACATCCGATCACCGGGATGAAAGTGCCCACCAGCTGCACGCCGCCGCCAACCCCGTCGGCGAGAAACACCGTGAGCCACTCCGGAAAATTCAGCCACTCAAACAGCTGCCGTGGGACTTCCACGAAAACCACGTTGCCCACACCATCAAAAAAGTCGATGAACGCCGAGCCGATATTGATCGCGAACAGGAACATCAAATACATCACGGCGATGAATATCGGAAACGCCAGGTATCGGTTGAGCACTACCGAATCCAATCGGTCGGTGAAGGAGCGACGCGTAGGCTCGGTCCGCAGGCAGTCTGCCAGCAGGGCATCGACCTGGCGATATCGTTCATCGGCGCCTGATCCAGCCGAGGCGGGGGCCACCCGTCGGCCAGTACGCGTGCGTGCAAGCGTGGTTTGTACCGCGTCTTTGAGGGCGTCGACACCTTCTTCCCTGCTCGCGACCAGCGGGATGACCGGACAATCAAGCTTGGCGCCCAGACGCTCGGCGTCGATGTGCAAACCGCGCCGATCGGCAACGTCGATCATGTTCAGGGCAACCACAACGGGCTGCACCCGTTCGAGGAGTTCCGTCGTCAGATACAGACCCCGGGCGAGACTGGTCGCGTCGATGACGTTGACCAACAGGTCTGGCCCGGGTTCGGAATCAGCATCGCCGGTGGAGGCGATGTACTCGCGCGCAATGCGTTCGTCCAGCGCGTCGCTGACCGGATCGATGCTGTACGTGCCCGGAAGATCCACCACTTCGATGTGATCTTCGCGGTGGGAATATCGACCGCTCTTGCGCTCAACGGTTACCCCCGGCCAGTTGCCTACACGCTGCCGCGTGCCGGTCAACGCGTTGAACAGCGTGGTCTTGCCGGAATTGGGGTTGCCTACCAGCGCGATGGTGGTCACGTTGGGTCCAGTATCAGGCTGATCGCTTCGGCAGGTCGCAGCGCCAGTGAAAAACCACGAAAGCGGATTTCCATCGGGTCTCCCAACGGCGCCATGCGCGCAACAGTGATCTGTGTGCCTGGGGTCAGGCCCAGCCGCATCAGTTGAGCGGCGTATTGGGAGTCGGCGCTGTAACCCGCGACCCGGGCGGTGTCACCGGGCTTCAGGTCGCTGAGGGAGGCGGTCATGGGGATGAGTTGAGATGTTCCGCTGGCTGACCATTTAAATGTAAATAATTCTCATTTGCAATTACTATTTCGTGCTTGTGGTGATTGAACCGCGGCCGGACACGAGGACGGGTTCGCTGGTCGGGGAGAGTCCGCCTAGTCGGCCTTGTCGCTCTTTCGCACGTAGAGCACCAGCTCGTGATCCACCAGTGAGTAGCCATGTTCGGCGGCGATGGCGTGCTGGAGGTCTTCGATGCGTGCACTGACAAACTCGATGATCTGGCCGGTGTCGACATCGATCATGTGATCGTGATGATCGTCGCCGGCCAGCTCGTAGACCGAGTGGCCGTCGTCGAAATTGTGACGCGCGACGATGCCAGCCGCTTCGAACTGGGTGAGCACACGGTACACGGTCGCCAGGCCCACGGAATCATCGGAGTCGATGAGCTTCTTGTAGACATCTTCGGCGCTCAGGTGATGCGGTTCTGCGTGCTCCAGCACCTCGAGCACCTTCAGCCGCGGCAGCGTGACCTTCAAGCCTGCGCGTTTGATATTAGATCCGGGCAACACAGTTTCTCCCAGGTTGTCCGCGACACTAGCCGATGGAAGCGTGAGCGTCTACTGGCGCGGCCGGGCGAATGAGGGGTGGGTTACAATCCCAGCATCTGACCAGCTCCAGCGTATTCACACTGAGGAGGGCCGAGCGACATGGCGGATCTCAAAGGCAAAGTAGCGGTGGTAACCGGCGCCAGTCGCGGCGTCGGTCGCGGGGTTGCCGAGGGACTCGCGGAGGCCTGCGCGACGGTGTACATCACCGGGCGCAGCGAGAGTGCTTCCGTGCCTCCGAGGCAACGCACCATTCAGGCCACTGCCGCCCGGGTGGACGAAATGGGCGGCAAGGGCATCGCGGTGCGTGTAGATCACAATAACGACGACGAGGTCAGGGCTCTGTTTGAGCGGGTCGGCGCCGAACAGGGGCGGCTCGATATCCTGGTGAACAACGTCTACAAAATTCCCGATCCGCCCGCCTGGGAAGGCGGTTTCTGGGAGCATCCGTTGTCGGTATGGGACGATCAATGCGGGGTGGGTTTGCGGGGCTACTACGTCGCCAGCGTATACGCGGCGCCGCTGATGGTCGACCAGCGCTCTGGCCTCATCGTGAACATCTCTTCGCGGGGCGGAGATGGCTACGCGTTCAGTACCTCTTATGGAGTCTGCAAATCCGGGGTTGATCGAATGGCCCAGGACATGGCCGCCGAACTCAGGAATTACGACGTTGTGGCGTTGTCGCTGCGGCCGTCGTCGGTGAAAACCGAGTTCATCCTGGATTCGGTTGCCAGCGGTGCAGTGGAGATCGACCTGGACACTGCCCAGTCACCCCGCTTCAGCGGTCGCTGCGTAGCCGCGCTTGCGATGGATCCGGATCTGATGGAGAAGTCCGGCGGAGTCTTCATGGTGGCGGATCTGGCTGCCGAATATCGCTTTACCGATCCGGACAAAGCCTAGGGGGTTGTGGCCATGAAGGAACGCGAGATCGATATCGCCACCGCGGATGGACATATGAACACGTTTGTGACTCATCCGGAGCGAGACGGCCCGTATCCGGTGGTGTTGTTCTATATGGATGCGCCTGGCAAACGCGAGGAGCTTCACGACATGGCTCGCCGATTGGCGACGGTCGGGTATTACGTAATGCTCCCCAATCTCTACTATCGTCGCGTTCGTGAATTTGTCATGACCGCGGATTCACGTGCCCGGATGATGGCGCATATGAACTCGCTGTCCAATCAAATGGTCTGTGCTGACACCGCTGCGATGCTGGAGTTCGCGGCGGGAGACCCCGCAGCGAGCGACACCGGGGTTGGATGTGTCGGCTACTGCATGAGCGGGCCGTTTGCGTTTGCGGCCGCCGTGGCGTTCCCGGAGCGTATGAAGGCCGCGGCATCGCTGCACGGTGTTCGCCTGTTCACCGACGCGGTGGATTCGCCCCACCTCAGCGCGGACAAGATACCGGGCGAACTCTACTTTGGTTGCGCGCAGACCGACGAGTGGGCGCCACCGGAAATGATTGACGCACTCAATGCACACCTGCGCGAGTCGGGGGCGAACTATTCCATTGAATGGTATCCGGACACCGCCCATGGATTCGTATTTCCCCAGCGCCCCGTATATCACAAGGATTCTGCTGAACGACATTGGGAGCGGTTGTTCGCCCTGTTCCGGCGCAACCTCTAGGTCAATCCGATCCCGTCAGTTCCGCGATCTCTGCGGCGTCTATTCCGGCCACTTCGGCAGACTTCACAATTTCCGCCCAGCTGTTTTCATCGATGGGAATGCCGTTGGCGCTGCGCTCTTCCACCGATTCAAGCTCCGGCTCGCCCGGTACCCTCACTCGGTCGAAACCTGCTGCCGGGGCGGTGGAATGCAGGTAGGCGACCATTTCGTCAACTTCGCTCAGGAAACTTTTAGCCCCACCGAACAGGTCGGGATCCAGCACGAGCATCAGCATGTGGTTGATGATGCTCAAGCGTTCGGGGGTCGGCGCCTGGGCCGTCCACTCGCCGGCCAACCCTCCGCCGAGCAGTTCGCACATCACCCCAAGACCGTAGCCCTTGTGTTTTCCAAAGGGGCCGAGGGCGCCAAAGGGTTCTTCGAACATCACGTCGGGATCGTTGGTGGGTAAACCTTCGTGATCAACCAGGGCACCCTCGGGTACCGGTACTCCCTGCAGGTGCGCTACGCGGACCTTGCCCTGGGCGATGGCGCTTGTGGCCATGTCCAGCACCACCGGTGGTCCAGCGGGTCGTGGCACCACGCAACAGAAAGGATTGGTGCTGATGCGCCGCTCGCGGCCCCCGTACGGAGACACGAGTGCGCCGTGCCCCACAACGTTGACGAAATGCACTGATACGTAGCCGGCATCCCCACACTGTTCGCCGTAGCTGCCAATGCGACCGAGGTGGTGACAGTTGCGCACGCCGGCACAGACGATGCCGGTCTCTTTTACCCGATCCAGGGCAATGGCAACGGCCTCGCTTCCGACGACCTGGCCAAACCCCATTTGACCGTCGATCAGCAGGACCGCGCCTTTGTCATGTATGACCTTTGCGTGGGCGCCCACCGCCAGTGCGCCAGACCGGATGTTGACCACGTAGGCTGGAACCATCCCCACACCGTGGGAGTCGTGTCCTTTCAGATTAGCGGCCACCAGGTGGGTGGCTACCTGTCGCGCATCATCCGGGTCAGCCTGCAGTCGAACGAAGATCTCGGTGACGAATCGGGTGAGGGTGGGTTGATCGATGAGCATTGTTTGCGCGCCGTAAGGATCTGGAGCGTCAGTGTTGCCTCTTTATCAAGCCTGTGACAAGGTTTCAGCGAGGGGGGATCTACCAAATGGAGAAATGTGCCGAAGGTTATGGCCTGATCGAGGGACCGGTGTGGGACCCCGAGCGCGGGTTGCTGTTCAGCGACGTGCTGCTCGGCGGCGTGTTCTGCCTGGGATTAGACGGCAGCGTTACCAGCGTATTCGAACATCGCCGCGGGATCGGCGGTATGGCTCTGCATGAGGCCGGCGGGCTTGTGGTGAGTGGCCGCAACGTCTCATTCAAACCCTTCCCGAGTGGTGCAACGGTTACCATCCTCGACCGCGATGAAGACAACGGGTTGGTTGGATTCAACGACCTGACCACCGACGCAAGTGGGCGCATCTACGCCGGCGGACTGGGCGCGAGCCCGGTGTTCGACGACGGTCGTGACCCCCGTGCTTCAGATCTGTACCTGATTGATCTCGATGGCAGTGCCCGGGTTGTTGCAAGGGATGTTCAGTTGACCAACGGGCTCGGATTTTCACCGGACGGAGCGACCTTGTACCACTCCGACAGCGGGCGCCGCACGGTCTTCTGCTACGGCGTCAACGCCGACGGCAGCCTCGGTGAGAAGCGCGAGTTCGTGCAGACGGACAAGGGCGTGCCGGATGGTCTGGTGGTGTCGCAGGACGGCGCTGTGTGGGTGGCGCTTGCCGGCGGCGGTCATGGCGTAGGCGTATACGAACCGTCGGGGAAGCTTCGCGAACTCATTGAGATTCCGCTCCCCATGTGCACCAGCGTGTGCTTTGGCGGGGATGATCTGAAGGATCTCTACATCGTATCCGGATCAGGCGGCACCGATTCGGATCGAGCCGGCGCAGTTTTCAGGGTTCGCACGGGTGTATCGGGACTGCCGCAGACCTCCGCCCAGGTGAAGATCGGTTAGCAACTAAATAAAAAGACGAGGCAGGATCATGGCAAGAGATGCAATTGAGACCGGCACGGAAGATTTGCTGGCGTTTGAAGAAGACGGCGTGGCCGTGCTGACTTTGAATCGTCCACACGCTCGCAACGCGATGTCCACTGAGATGAATGCGGCTCTGGCCGACACCCTGGATTACGCCGAGCGAGCAGCGCATATCCGCTGCGTTGTCGTCACCGGCGCAGGTGGCGCGTTCTGTTCCGGCGGTGATGTCAAAGGCATGGCGGCCCGTGAAAGCGGCAGTGGAGGGCCTGGACCGACGCTGGATGAACGAATCCATCTGCAGCGGCTGAGCCAGCGCAATACGGCGGGGCGCATGTATCTGATGCCAAAACCGGTCAT
>JAYGEV010000339.1:0-7380 GCA_046582225.1 Pseudomonadales bacterium | reverse complement strand
CTATCACCTTAGTTGTCAACGTTTATGTATACGTTTGACTAAGCTAAAGTGCATTAAGTTATTGATATACAACAACTTATTATAAATACTGGCGCACCCGGTAGGATTCGAACCTACAACTCTCGGCTTCGAAGGCCGATGCTCTATCCAGTTGAACTACGGGTGCGTTGGGGCTTGCGTCGACAGCGTGCCAAGTTAGCCTATGGCATTCGTGCAGGCCAGCGCAATCAGGCCTGGCGGTTCCTCGACGAGTGTTTCGAACACAGGTTGCGGCCTGATATGCCAGGATGGGGATCTGCGAGGCGTCGATGATCTGCGCGCAATGCGCAGCTATCAGCTCGACAATGCCCGGGTTGATGAAGACTACGAGTTCATGCGTCCCTAGCCTGCCTTGGCTCGATGCGTGCGATCCAGGCGTGTTAGTCTACGCGGCTTTGTTTGAGCCCGGTTTACGGGGTAAGTCGCCATGAGCACGCAGTTTGATTCGGTCGAGGACGCCGTTAACGCCATTCGCGGGGGAGCGATGGTGGTGGTGGTGGACGACGACGACCGGGAGAACGAAGGCGATCTGATCATGGCGGCCAGCAAGGCCACCGCGGAGCAGGTGGCGTTCATGATCCGTCATACCAGTGGCATCCTGTGCACGCCGATTCTTGAAGATCAGGCCAAACGCCTTCATCTGGAGCCCATGGTCGCGCGTAACGACGCACCGATGAGCACTGCGTTCACCGTGTCGATCGACTACAAGCATGATCTCACGACCGGCATCTCGGCGGAGGAGCGCGCCGCTACGGTGCAGGCGCTGACAACAAACAACATCGGCTTCGAGGATTTTGTTCGACCTGGGCACATTTTTCCGCTGGTGGCACGCCAGGGCGGGGTGCTGGTACGCTCCGGGCACACCGAGGCGGCCACGGATCTTGCCGCGCTTGCCGGCTTGCCCGAGGTGGGCCTGCTGGCGGAACTCGTCAACGACGACGGCACCGTCCAGCGGCTTCCGCAGCTCATCGAATTCGCCGAAGCGCACAAGTTGATGATCATTTCGATCGCCGATCTGATCGCCCATCGCCAGATGCGGGAGCAACTGGTGGAGAGGACCATGGAGTTTTCGATAAAGACGCGTATCGGTGAGGCGCGAGCCTACGCGTACAAGACCAAGTTCGAAGACGCCGAACACATTGCGCTGGTGTTCGGAGACGTGCACGGCGACAAGTCGGTGCCGGTTCGCATTCATCGCGAGAAGCTCATCGACGATATTTTCGGACCGCAGTCCAACCGTCCGCACAGCCTGCTGGACGTTTCTCTGGATCGGATCAGTGAGCTGGGTGGCGGAGTCCTGATCTACTTGCGCTCGGGCTTCGTCGGAGTGCCGCTTGAGAATCTCAAAGATCAGACCAGGGAAGACGAGCGACGCGCCCAGTGGCTCGAGATCGGGGTCGGCGCGCAGATATTGCGCGACCTGGGGTTGTCGAGGATACGGCTCATCGCTGGCCGCGAGGTCGACTATGTCGGGGTTGAGGGATTCGGACTGATTCTTGAGTCTACTGAGCTGTTGAGCGACTGAGCGAGCGGCCCGGTGACCATCTGAGAAGGTGCTCAGCGATAGTGGAACCCTGCTGCCGAGCGGTCAGGGCCAACGTAGACGATCCTGATGTCGGTAGTGCGTGCCCCGCAATCGTTACAGCGAATTCGTCGTCTGATGTCCGCCAACTTGGTTTCAGCGCCCAGGTCCCTGATCAGGCGCGCGGTTGGCAGTTGCTCCATGCGAGAACAGGTGACACAGACCGCGTATAGATGGAAGCTGCCGGTTATGTCACCTATGGTCTGCATAATGGGGGGGTCTGCATGATGGCGGGTCACCTTCGATTTCGACGGAATTTCGATGGAGTCTCTCGATTGAATAACTGTATTTATATACAGTATCGGGGTGAAACGCACGTGAGGTTCTCATGACCAGCGCTGCGCCTCTTGCCGTGACTCTGGGCGATCCGGCGGGAATCGGTCCAGAAGTGGCTGCTCGCGTGATTGCCTCCTCCTCCAGAAGAGCGGCAGATTCCCGACCGCTGGTATTGATAGGCAGTCGATGGGCGCTGGACCGGGGCGCGGCCGCCGCGCGCATTTCCTTGCCCGACATTGTCGAAATTCGCTCCCCTGGCGAGCTTCGTTGCGAAATTGGCATCATCGATCTCGGTGATGAACCGCAGGTGTTCGAGTTTGGTGTGGTCTCCAGCCATTGCGGATCGCTGGCGGTACGCGCGGTGGAACAGGCGGCGAGTTTGTGCCTGGCGGGTGCGGTAGCGGGCATGGTCACCTGTCCGATCAACAAAGCTGCCATTCATGCCGCCGGTTACGTTGGGGACATCGGCCATCAGGAGATTCTGGCCCGGCTGACGGGTGCGGAGTCCACGGCCACGATGCTCATGACCCCTGGGCTTCGGGTAGTCCATCTATCGACGCACAAGTCGCTGATCGAGGCCGCTCGATTCGTAACCTGTGCCAATGTTCTGGCCAAACTCAGACTCACCAATGCAACGCTGAGTGGCTGGGGGTTGGCTGACGCGCGGATTGCTGTGGCCGCGTTGAATCCGCATGGCGGTGAAAGTGGGCTGTTGGGTCGAGAGGAGTTGGATGAAATCGCTCCGGCGGTGGCCCAGGCTCGCGCCGAGGACATTAACGCAACCGGCCCGCTGCCCGCCGATTCGGTGTTTAACCGTGCGATCGACGGTGAGTTCGATGTGGTGTTGGCGCTGTATCACGACCAGGGCCACATCGCGATCAAGGTGCACAACTTCCACGCCAGTGTCACCGCCACGTTGGGAATTCCGTTTGTGCGCACTTCGGTTGATCATGGGACCGCATTCGATATCGCGGGTCGGGGCTGTGCGGACGAGCGCGGCCTCATCGCCGCCGTCGACGCAGCCGACGCGTTGGCGGCGGGTCAACTTGCGCGGCTCTAGGTCAGTGGGGCAAACTCCCCTCAGCCATCGTTCAACACCTACAACCGAAGGGGCACAGCATGAAGGCAGCCGTATTCCGTGAAATTAACACGCCCATGGAGGTCGAGGACGTCGACATCTCCAAGCCGGGTCCGCGCGAAGTGCTGATCCGAACTGCGGCGGCCGGCGTATGCCACAGCGATTTGCATTTCTTCAATGGTACCTATCCGGGCCAGGTGCCGATGGTGCTCGGACACGAAAGCGCCGGCATCGTCGAGCAGGTCGGCGCCGACGTGCACTATGTCGCACCGGGAGATCACGTCATCACCTGTTTATCGGTGTTTTGCGGACATTGCGAGTTCTGTCTGACGGGTCACATGTCGCTGTGTCAGGAACCTGAAACGCGCCGAAGTTCAGACCAGGAACCGCGCATCAGCATGGCTGGCGATGCGGTTCAGCAGTTCGCTAATCTCGGATCGTTTGCCGAGATGATGCTGGTCCATGAGCATGCGGTGGCGAAGATTCGCGAAGACATGCCGTTGGACCGTGCTGCGCTCATCGGCTGCGGCGTCACCACCGGGGTTGGCGCGGTGATCCATACGGCTAAGGTCGAGCCGGGCTCCACCGTTGCCGTGATCGGTTGCGGCGGGGTGGGTCTGTCGTGCATAAACGGGGCCGCCATCGCCGGTGCGGCACGGATAATCGCCGTTGACATGGTCGCCTCCAAGCTCGATCTGGCGCGAAAATTCGGCGCAACCGATGTGGTGAATGCCGGCGAGGGCGACGCCATCGCTGCGGTAAAAGAAATCTCGGATGGCGGCGTGCATTACGCGTTCGAGGCGATCGGATTGAAGGTTACTGCAGAGCAGGCGTTCGGCATGCTGCGTCGAGGCGGTACCGCGACGATCATCGGAATGATTCCGCCGGGCGACATGGTAACGCTGCATGGCCCTGAGTTTCTGGCCGAGAAGAAGATCCAGGGCTCAATGATGGGTTCCAACCGGTTCCGGGTGGACATGCCACGATTTGTCGACCTGTATCTGCAGGGCAAGCTGCACCTGGATGACTTGGTCTCAGGGCGGATCAAACTCAGCGACATCAACGACGCCATGGCGCAACTCGAAACCGGCGAGATCGCGCGCAACGTGATCATGTTCGACTGATCGGACCGGGGCTCGTTTATGCGTTGGTTGTCTTTCCTGCGAGACGCTAAGAGCAGCTTCGGCTACGTCACCAGCGCCGGTGGTGAAGTCGTGGATGTGGGTTCCCGGGGAGAGTTCGTCGATCTCAAGTCGGCAATCGCCGCCGATGCACTGAGCGAACTGGCGGCTAGACATGGTGATCGGGCCGATTTGAGCCTCGATGGATTGAGTTACCTGCCGACCATCCCCAATCCCGACAAGATTCTCTGCGTGGGCCTGAATTACAGGGCCCATCAGGAAGAGACAGGGCGCGGTGGCGAGGGATTTCCAACCATCTTCGTGCGCTTTGCGGCGGCGCAGATCGGCCACGAGCAGGCCATGATCCGCCCGGTCGAGTCCAATACGCTGGATTTCGAGGGTGAAATCGTACTGATCATCGGCAAATCGGGGCGACGGATCTCGCGAGCCGATGCGCTGAGTCACGTTGCGGGATTCGGCATTTATAACGATGGTAGTGTGCGCGAATATCAGCGCCAGACCTCGCAATTCACCCCCGGTAAGAACTTTACCGGCACCGGCGGATTCGGCCCGTGGATGATGACTCCGGACGAAGTGGGTGACATCGATCAGCTGGAAATCACCACGCGATTGAACGGCGAGGTGATGCAGAACGCGACCGCGGCGCTGCTGGTGTTCGGTTTCGTCGAGCTCATCGAATATTGCTCAACGTTCACGGACCTGGCTGCCGGGGACCTCATCGTCACCGGTACCCCGGGAGGCGTTGGCTTCGCCCGCAATCCACCAGTGTTCATGGATGAGGGTGATGTGATCGAGGTAGAGGTGAAGCCCATCGGCGTGTTGCGCCACCCAGTCGTGGTGGGATGACGGCGTACCGCGGCGCGTGGAAGCGGCTGGGCAATACAGCTGTGGCGCAGGCCGGCTCGATTCATGATGACGCCGCCGCCAAGGAGCTTGGTTTCGAAGGCGCCTTTGTCCCTGGCAACGTGGTGGCTTCGGCTGCGATTCCGTTGATTTTCGAACGCTTCGGCCCTGACTGGATGCAGGGTGGATGGTTTTCATTCAACTTTACGACCCCGGTGTACACCTCCGAGGAGATCAGGGCGCACGGCGACAACGGCGATACAGAATTGCAGTTGTTCATCCAGGCGCGGGATTCACGGATGTGCTGCAACGGCGCCGCGGGCCTGGGTTTCATTCAGCCGTGGCATAGCAGGCGTGATCCTGACCACACGGTATTTCCTGAGCTGAATATTGGATTCACGTTTCCCGAATCCGACATCGTCATCAACCGCGACGATGTGGTCGGAATGCTCGATGCAGCTGGAGATGAGACGGGCTGGTATCGGCGGGAGTCGCCCTGGGGGGAGTCAGTGGTGCCACCGGAACACCTGCTCCCCATCGCGCTGGAGACAATGCGCGGTACGCGCCTGCCGCTGCCGGGCAAGAAGGGGCCGGGGATCTGGGCGCGCCACCACATCAGCATCTGCGAACCACTGCGGTATGACCAACGCTACAGATTTACCCAGTGGCTGGTGGACAAAGGCAGCTCCGGGCGAACGTTGTTCGTCGAGTACGAGTTCGAGGTTTCCCGCGGGAGTACCGTCGTTGTCCGGGGCGGGCACCGCGGCAAATGGCTAAGGGCATAGTGACCAGAAGCCCCGACATGGGGACTGAACATATCAACGGGGGCATTTCATGAAAGCGATCGTGTATGGCGCTGGAACGACCGAGATCCAGAGCGAGCTGTTGCCTGGACTGAGGGAGCTCCAGGTTGCGACGGTGCCGGATCCTACGCCGCCTGCGGATGATTGGATTGTCGTCCGCAGTCTCATCGCCGGAATCTGCGGCAGCGACCTGGGTACACTGCAGGACAAATCCCTGCCGTTTTTCGAACCGTTCAGCAGCGTGCCACTGGTGCTTGGGCACGAGCTGCTGGGGGTGGTGGAGAGCGTTGGCCCGGCGGTGCGCGATCTGCGCGTTGGGCAACGCGTTGCCGTCGACCCAACGCTGGCCTGTGTTGAGCGAGGCTTTGCGGATCCGTGCAGCCAATGTCGCTCCGGACGCCCGAACCTGTGCGAGCGGTTTACCCAGGGGGTGCTGACGCCGGGTTTGTTGATCGGTGGATGTGCGGATACCGGCGGGGGCTGGGGCGAGTACTACATCGCCCGCGCCGAACGGGCACACGTGGTACCGGACGGAATCGAAGACGGCGAGGCATCGCTGATTGAGCCCTTCAGCGTCGCGCTGAGGCCCTCATTGGAGCACCCGCCGGAACCCGGACAGGTCGCGATGGTGATCGGTGCGGGAATGATCGGCCTGATGAGCATTGCCGCGCTGAAGGCGGTAGAGCCCGACTGTCGCGTCATCTCTATCGCCAGGCATTCGTTTCAGCAGCAGTGCGCCCGGGCGCTCGGCGCAGATGTGGTACTCGATCCTGGCGACAGCGACATCGTTGCTCAAATCGGCGAGCTGACCGAGAGCCAGGTCCACCGTTTGTCCGATGGCGATTCGTTGCTCGCGGGCGGCGTGCACCTCGTCCACGATACGGTCACCAACCGAGCCTCCATGGACCTGGCGCTGCGGGTCACGCGGGGCAAGGGCAAGGTGGTGTTGATCGGGTTGCCTTCGGGGTTGCAGGACCTGGACTGGGGTATCGTGGTGTTCAAGGAACTTCAGCTGGTCGGCTCGCTCATGTATGGCAACGAGGGATTCGAATCCGGCGAGCTGGCAACGTTCAAGCGGGCGATCGACTTCCTGCGTTCGCGCCGCATCGACCTGAGGGCCATCCAGCCGCGCACCTATCGGATAGACAACTACGTTGAAGCTCTGAACGAAGCGGCCGTCAAGACCGGCCGCGACGCTATCAAGGTTTCCTTTGCGTTTTGAGGTGCCAGATCTTCAGCCTCCGCTCACCGCCTCGGAATCCGGCCGTCCGACAACGCCCGCGACCATGTCACGAGCCTGTTTGGTTGAAACCTGGGTTGGCTTTCGGCCACGGGTGATATTAAACGGCTCGGTGTCGATGTCTTCGAGCTCGATTTCGCCAGCTAACACCGCTTTTTTCCACGCGTCCTGTTCGGGCTGGTGAGCGTGGAATTCGGGCATGACTTCCCTGGCGAACAGCGCCAGGCTGTCGCAGATGTCCTGGTGGGTGTTTTTGCCGGCCTGATTGAGCAGGATGACCTGATCGACGTTGGTATCTGCGAGGTCTCTGAGACGCTGGCGAATCGTCTCCGGGGAACCAATCAGTTCGCTACCTGTTCGGCGTTGACCGTCGGGTG
>JAYGEV010000314.1:0-9706 GCA_046582225.1 Pseudomonadales bacterium | reverse complement strand
GATGCAGATCTGCCCGCCCGCACGCAAGGTCGCGCCCACACTTTCAAGCACGTCCACCGGTTTGGTCAGATACTGGATCGACACTGCAATCGCGACCCGGTCGAATACGTCGTTCGGGTACGGAACTGCCGGGTCGACGTTCAAATCGTGCACGAGAAAGTCACTCAGTTGCTCATTTGCCGCGAGTTCCGCCGCATTCATCCCCAGGCCCGCCACGCGTCCGTACGGTTTGTCGAGTGGGAGATGGGAGATCCACGATGACATCAGGTCCAGTACGTCGGCGTTGTCAGGGATAAATGTGCGATAGAACTCTGTCAGAGCTTCGATGGTTGCGGGGTCGATGTGAGCAACGAATCGGGGCTCGGAATAGAACTCGGCGTCTGAGGATTCATCCATCCGTACAAACGAATCGGCGGGCAGGATATTGTCTAAGGCATCTGGCACTATCGAACCGTTTTTACCTCTTGTTGACGAAGGTCGACGGCGAATCCGCCATTCTATCGGAACCGAGCGCCATAGAAACAACGGATGATCAGGTTCTTACCGGTACTCGATGAGGAAAATTGTGATGTCCGATGCGCGCATCGATTTGTACACCGCTTCCACCCCCAATGGCTGGAAGGCGTCGGTGACGTTAGAGGAACTGGATCTGACCTACAACGTTCATCCGATAAACCTGGCCGAGGAGGTTCAAAAAGAGGAGTGGTTTTTGAAGCTCAATCCCAATGCCCGCATTCCAGTGATCGTCGATCACGACAACAATAAATTTGCGGTCTTCGAAACCGGCGCGATCATGGTTTACCTCGCCGAGAAGGCCGGCCGCCTGCTGCCCGCTGATGTGAAAGGGCGATCGCGGGTCATGCAATGGCTGATGTTCCAAATGGGCGGCATCGGCCCGATGATGGGTCAGGCGAACGTTTTCTTTCGCTACTTCCCAGAGAAAATCCAACCCGCAATCGACCGTTACCAGCACGAAACCAGGCGTTTGCTCGAGGTTCTCGAGCGGCGGTTGAGCGAGAGCGAGTGGCTTGCAGACGAGTTTTCCATCGCCGACATCGCTAACTGGTGCTGGGTACGTACATACAAGTGGTCCGGTGTGTCGGCCGACGGCCTACCGAATCTCAAGCGCTGGCGCGATGCGATGCGCGAACGCCCGGCCTGCCAGCGCGGGGTGGCCGTTCCACAGCGTCTGGAAAATATGGTCGACGACGAGGAAGCCGCCAGGCGGTTCGCGGAGAACGCCCGCAAGACCCTGCAGACTTGAGCTGATAACATTTGCCGGTTTCGTTCCTGGGATATTCGTCACGCATGCAGCTGGCACTTCGCCAACCGGACCTTGAATTTCAAGCCGAGGTTCGCAGGTTTATCGATCGGTACTGGCCGCAGCGTGTGCGTGGTTCGTCGAACGCGGTTTACGGTCCGCATCGAGATCGCAATCCCGAGGTGCGGACCTGGTTCGATGCGCTGGTCGCTAACCAGTGGTCGGTGCCGAACTGGCCCGCCGATCAGGGTGGGGTGGGTTGGTCGCCGGTGCAGAATCTCATCTGGGATCGTGAGACGGCCAGAGCGCAGACACCGCTGATGAGTACCGTTGGGGTGGATCTACTGGGTCCAGTGTTATACCGGTTTGGAAGCCCGGAGCAGCAGGGCAGGTTTCTACCACCTATTCGTGAAGCGCGTGTGCGGTGGGGTCAGGGTTGTTGGGAGTCAGCGGCGGATCCCGATACGACGGCGCTCACGGCCACGATCCGCGGCGAGGAGGGCTATCTCGTCAGTGGAGAGACAGCCTGCGTCGCCGAAGGCCTGCCGCGTGGCGCCCCGCAACACGATCAGAGAGCCGCCGACTGGATGTTCTGTCTGGTCAGGACTCGCGCAGATACGAGTCGGTGCGAAGGGGTCAGTTTGTTGCTCATCGACCGGCGGAGCCATGGAATCCAGATCGAACGGGTTGCCACGCTTGGCGCGCGCTTCAGCGTTGAGCAACTGTCGTTGTCCGACGTTCGCGTGCCGGTCCGGCAGCGAATCGGGCCGGAAAATGAGGGGTGGGCGTGTTTGCAGGCATCTCGAACCCCAAAGCCGATCGGTGCGACGGGGCTCGCGGCGTGCCGGGTAGAACTCGAACGGGTGGGACGTAGCGCCGCTCAATCTCCGTCCGATGGCGCCAGCGTTGCAGACGAGGCGGCATTTCAGCGCACCTACCGCGAACTCGAGATAGACCTGCTGGGTCTGGAAATGTTGGAACTTCGCATCGTCGCGCGGAACGAACCGAGCCAGACATCCGAGCCCGCATCATCGGTCCTGGAGAACGTCTTAGCGCTCAAGAGTGCCGAGCTTGACCGCCGCATTGCCGACCTCATGATTGAGACCCTCGGCTACTATGTGCTCCCCTGTCCGGACGATTTACTGATCGATAACGAAGGTTCCATTGGGCATGATTACGCATTGAGCGCGGTTCGAGGTTGGGTGCTGGCGCATGGGCCAGGCATCTACGGCGGATCGGTAGAAGATCAGAAAGACGTTATCGCCAGATCAGCACTTGGGCTGCAGGCGTGAGCGGGTGATGTAAGTAGAGGGAACGCTATGGATTTTTCTTTTTCCGAAGAGCAAACGCTGCTGCAGGACAGCATCGAGAAGTTCATCGTGAACGACTACGCATTCGAGAGCCGTCAGAAAGTCGTCAGGAATGAACAGGGATTTTCCAGCGAGAACTGGAAAACGTTTGCTGAACTTGGCTGGCTGGGCGTTCCGTTCCCGGAAGCCGATGGTGGTTTTGGTGGTAAGGCGATCGAAGCGATCATCATGGCCGAACAGTTCGGCAAGGGGCTGGTGGTGGAGCCGTATCTGGCCACGGTGGTGCTCGCCGGCGGTGCGTTGAGGGTCGCCGGATCAGCCGAACAGAAAACGAAGTATCTTGGCGCCATTATCGATGGGTCGCTCCAGGCGGCGTTGGCCTATGCTGAGCCTCAGGGCAGGTTCAATCTGGCGGATCTCACCACGTCAGCGACCAGGGATGGCGACGGCTATGTTCTCAATGGATACAAAGCGGTCGTGCTCAATGGTCCTTCGGCGGGTGTTTTCGTGGTTTCTGCGCGCACCAGCGGGGAGCAGCGCGATGCAGACGGGGTCAGCCTGTTTGTCGTCGCAGGCGATGCCCAGGGTGTGGGTCGCCGCGACTACCCGACGGTGGACGCATTTCAGGCTTCAGAAATCACGCTGGACAACGTAAGGGTGGGGGCAGATGCGTTGCTCGGTGAAGAAGGCAACGGGCTCGCTGTCATCGAGCAGGTCATCGACGAGGGGATTCTCTGGGTTGGGTCAGAAGCCGTGGGCGGTATGGAGGTGTTGTACAAAGCCACGGTCGAGTATTGCAAGACCCGCGAACAGTTCGGTCAGCCCATCGGCAAGTTTCAGGTGTTGCAGCACCGCATGGTGGACATGTTTATGGAGCACGAACAGGCTAAATCGCTGATGTACATGGCTGCGATGCGTATGGAAGAAGGCTACAGCCCCGAAGCGCAAAAAGCGGTGTCCGCATTCAAGGTGCAGGTTGGCAAGTCTGGCAGGTTCGTCGGCCAGAATGCGGTTCAGCTGCATGGCGGAATGGGTATGACCGATGAGCTTAGTGTCGGTCACTATTTCAAGCGCCTCACCATGGTCGATACGTTGTTTGGAAATGTTGATTTCCACCTCAAACGTTTCGGGTCGCTGTAGCCGTGGCGCGCTGGGACAGGGACGACGACGGCAACTCCGTTCCGGAGTGGTTCTTTGAGGCGGTGGAAACTCCCTATCAGACGCGATCGGTAGAGGTGGATGAATGCGATGTGGTGTATCAGCTGTGGGGTGATGACGATAAGCCCGGCATCCTGCTCATTCACGGCATGAATGCCCATGCGCATTGGTGGGATTTCATTGCCCCGCACTTTCTACCCGATCATCAGGTCGCGGCAATGAACCTCACGGGAATGGGCGATTCTGACTACCGGTACGCGTACGAAGGGACGACATACGCGGAGGAAATCAAAGCGGTTTGCGACCATGCAGGATTCTCCAGCGATGTGGCCGTCGTCGCCCACAGCTTTGGCGGGTATATGGCGGTGAAGGCCGCCAACCTGTTTCCGGAGCGATTCGGGGTGTTGATTCTGGTGGATTCGGGCATCCGCCACCCGGACGAGCCGATTCCGGATATGCCTCACATGGGCGGGCGAGCAAAGGCGTACCCGGACAAACAAACCGCCATCGGCAGGTTCCGCGTCCAGCCACCGCAAACCTGTGAGAACGCTTACGTTCTGGAATACATCGCACGACATTCGCTGATGCCCGTGGATGGCGGTGGATGGGCCTGGAAGTTCGATGAGGATCTCCCCGGGACGCTCAAAGACGTCGAGCGCAGCATTGATGACTACCAGAATCTCACTGTCAGGCTGGGCTTGATCTATGGCGCAGACAGCGAACTGTTTTCTCAGCGTACTGAAGCGTACATGCGCGAATTGGTCCCTCAGGATTTTCCATCCGTGGCGGTGGAGAACGCGCAACATCATCTTTTCCTCGATCAACCGCTGGCATTTGTCGATTCTTTGAAGCAGATGCTCGGCGACCTCGGCGAACAACCGCCGGGATAGCTCTACCCATCTACCCATCTACTCAGGACGTCGTCGTAACGAACCGCCTCGCCGCGAGGCGCGTATTCCTGTTGGCTGGCAGATTCGTCTGATTCGTTCAGCTCGCGTTTAGTTAGACAGTCATACCATGTACTCCGAGCGGATCACCTACCCGTGGGAGGAAACATGCGGTTCGTTACGAGCATTTTCGGCGTCGTTGTCTGGTGCGCGGCAACCAACGTCGCCGCCGGCCACGACGCAACCAGCGATTGGAGTGCCTCGGCGCCCAGGTCGAGTACCTATCGGGTGTATGCCGATGTGGTGGACGTTGAACCGCTGGTAGAGCGGCACACGATAACGACGCCTCGCCAGGAGTGCTCGGTTGTCAGCGATCACTCGTCTTCGCATTCATACCCGCGCTATCAACATCGCCACAGTGATCACGCGGATTCCCGCGGTTCGAATACCAGCGGCATTGCGACCGTTGTTGGCGGCCTGATTGGTGGCCTTGTTGGCAATCAGTTCGGCGCTGGCAGCGGCAGGAAAGCGCTCACGGTCGCCGGCGCGATTCTTGGCGCGTCGATCGCCAATCAGGCGAGTAGAGATCGTCGCGATGAGTACGCTTCCGCGGAGCCGCGTCGTTGCTCGCGGCAATTCGAAACTCGCGAGGTCGAGGAGATCGCGGGGTATCTCGTGCGCTACCGGTATCACGGCCAGGAATTCGTCAAGCGAATGGAGCACGACCCGGGCGAGCGGGTTCGGGTTGAGGTAGCGGTAACACCCGTTGCCTGGGAGTCGGCAGGGTGACAGTCGGACATCGGTTTCATTCATTTTTCGTTCACGAACCGCACGCTAGTGTCTGGTGTGCACAGAAAGAGGGAATCCCCATGGACTTTTTTCAGACCAGTAGTCTTCGCTCGGTTATTGGGCGTGTGTTGCTGCCAATGCTGTGTGTGTCGTTCAGTTCCGCATTCGCCGCACCCAACTCCGGTCCGGTGGTCCGCCTGTTTCCAACCACGGTGTTGGAGGACATCCGGGAAACCGGCCAGGTTGCCGAGGAGATGGAGAACAGCCTTCAGGAAGTGATCTATCGGCTCGACCTTCAGCAGCAGCTGTATGAAGAAAGCCTCTGTCAGGGCTCCGACGGCGATCAGGGATGTGATCGGATTGCCAAACAGCTCGGCGCTACTTACCTCGAAATGCTCACGGTCATGGGTGATCGGCTTCCTGAGATGGAACTTGCTGTGAACAACACGCGCAACAGTCTGGAAGAGCGCCTGCGCGACGAGCTCGGCCATCGCACAACGCCCACGTCATTGCAGAACACGCTGCTCGGCGACACCGGCCAGAGCGTGTCGGTGGAAAGACCTGCGTTGCGAGGGCGCTCCGGGGTGCGTTTGTCGGATCGCTTTCAACAGTACTACGAGTTGGTCGCGACCCATCGAGAAGGACCCGGACGTTCGCTCGCGGTTGTTGCCGCAGACATATACCTGGATATGGACGAGGCCGCGCATCTCATTGCCGCCACTCGCGAAGAGATCGGTCGGGCCGCACTCATGGAGCAGCTCAACCAGTCGTTCGGCCTGATCACGCCAGAGATGACTGCGGTGGTCAACGGCGTTAAGGGAATCCTGTTCGGAGAATCCCTGGCTGGCCCGGCGATCGCATCGCCCCCTTACGTTATTGGTGAGCCCGCGTTCGTTAGTCCCCTCTCTATGTGAACAGGCCCGGTAGAGAGATATGCAAACAGATTCTGTAAAGCGGCCGCTCAGGCCAAACTTCACCCGGAGAAAGAGATGCTACGTACGTTAATTTGCTTGATCCTAATGGTCCCGGTCATAGCTGCCTGTGCCGGAAATCAGACGGTGGACTACTGCTCGATTCGATTACAAGGTGATTTGTCCTCGGCGATGAGTCTGGCCGAGGACAGGGTCCGGCACGGCTGTGAGTATCAGTTTGATGGTTACTTTCAGAGACTGCTCGCGATAGCGACCGAAAACCCTGACCGGGATAATCCGATGTTGTTCAGTGACCACCTCATGCGCGTGCAGGATGCGGGCGTGATCAGTCGACGCCAGGCAAAGGCGCTCTACAACCGCTATTTCAACGTGAAGTTCGTATCGCTGCAGGGCGACTACAACACGTGCTCACAGACCTGTCCGATTCGCGATCAGGTGATGTCGGATATGCGGGCCGAACTGCACGATAAAGAGCTTGGGCTGATGCGCGCGAGTTCTGACCAGGCGAGTTTTTACCGAGCCGACAACCTCTTGAAGGAGGCTGATCTGGTGCTCGAGGCGACCTGTAAAGCATGCAGCAATGGAACGCGGTAAGTGAAAGACAGCGCCTGGGGATTTGGTTTGGGAGCGGGCACAGGCATCGTATTGGTGCTCGTTACCCTGTTGGTCGCGGACCCGGGTTTCGAGCCGGTTGCTGGCGGCAGCAGCCGTGCCTCTCTGGGTCAATGGCTGGACGTGAATCTCGGGTACTCGGTGTGGCTGTTTGCCGTTGTGCTCACCCTGTACGGGCTCAATCTGCGTCGGTTGGGCCAGCTTCTGGATGACGAGCCGAACCTCAGGCATATCGTTGAACTCGACCAGCTGTCTGACGTGTGGATTCACTTGTTCGTCGGGATCGGAGTGATCTGGACGGCCATAGGAATGCGCAGCGCGTTACAGGCGGCGCTTGGCGATCCCGGGCAGGCGCTGGTCGAAACCGCCGGTTCGGTTCTACAGAAACTCGTGGACGGTGGCATTCTGCTTGCATTGACGACCACGATTGTCGGGGGCGTCGGTGGATATTTGATGCGCCTGGCAAAGACCATGATGGTCGGAGCCTCGCTGCAGGACTATTACGATCAGGTCGGTCGGTTTGATACCCGTGAGCTGCTGCGCTCGACGTTGCGTATCGAGGCACGCCTGGAAATGCTGGAACGCTCGAAGCCCGTTGCCGGGGGGGCATAGTGACGCTCCGCCATCAAGCCCATTACACGAACGACAACGATAGCCTGCAGACCGATGTGATGCGTTTCATGGCGATCATCGGATTCTGTCTGATGGCTGTGTTGGCGGTTGTCAGGAACGTGGAGCCGACCGTGTCACCCGTGGCGGCTGAGCCGAAACCGGCAATGGACGATGCGATACCAGTCCCCGAGACCGTAGAGCCAGAACAAATAGCAGCGCAACCCCCTTTGCAATCCGAGCCACAGCCAGACTCGCAGCAAACGCCGCAAGCCGAGCGGGGTTTGAGTCTGCGATTTGCAACCGACCGTGATTTCCTGCGTCTGGTTACCAAAGGTGAGATTCATGTATATGCGTACAAAGCGCATACGGTGCTGGGCCTCGACAGAAATTTCGATTTTCTAAGCGCTGAACCGCCGGGGCGCGTCTACGAACTGCTTCCAGAGACGATTCCAAGCCTGATCTTTGCTGCCCTCGGCCGGGCAACTTCCCAATCCAACTCCTACACCTGGGGTGTTCGCATGCCCAGGAAACTGGAAGGCAAGATCCGCCATTTCGTCGAGCGAGGTGTTCATGGTGAGTTGGTGATTGATCGCTATGGCGAGGTTCATCATGTTCCGAGCTAGCCCTGCGGTCTTTGTCATCGCGCTGGGATTCACCACGTTGCTTGCCGGCCCGGCGTGGGCAGAATCGGGGTTGTTGAAGGGATCTCTGGGCCGATGGCTTGATGATGCCGCGGCGCCCAGACTGGCGGAAATCTTAAGCCATCATCCCAAGTTCAAGGGCGAGAACGTTCGATTCGTATCGCTGCGCAATGGCCAGCGCATTGCTTCGGGCAACCTGCTTACTCAGGCCGTACAACAACGTCTTACCCAACGGCTGCTTCGCAGTGACGGCGTACGGCTCGTCTGGCGGGAACACCCTGAGACCTGTGTCGCACCACAGATCGTTCCGTACCTGCTTGGTCTGGAAGTTCATCGCAACGGCTCACGCGACCACCAGCTCAATATTGCGATGATCGACGTTACCGAAGGTGTGTGGGTGGGTGGCGTCAGCCTCGGCTGGGAGGGTCGGTTGTCTTCCGCGGAGCGGCTGGCACTTTCCAGCAGGGTTGCCACCGGCCCGCCGGGTTCGACTGAGAATCCGCTGTCGGTGCGCGAAACTACCCAGATCAGTGACATCATGCGTTCCGGGTTGCAGTGTTCGCTGCCCGGCGGCCTGGATGGGCCACTTTACATAACAACCCCATCCCGAGCAGAACTCGCTGCAATCACGCAATCGCTGGGACGTACCCTCAGCGTAACTCCGCTTGCAGCGATTACCGTAGATCGCGAGGCCGCGGAATGGATCATGGAAATCAAGGCCCGAAACGTTGGCACGACCGGCCAGGAGATAGTGGTCACGCTGCACGACACCACCAGCGACGAAGTGGTGCAACAGGTTGCGTCGGTGTTTGTCACCGGCCTCGACCTCGCGGCGCGCGCGCCTGATCCGCATAACATCGTTGCGGTGCAGCCGACGGCACCGATTACGCCAGAGCTGCTGACACAATTGACCCTCGGTGCGGCTTCTCTAAAGGGAATATGTGCCCCCGGAGAGGCGCGCAACAGCTGCGTGGAAGTCGGCTTCGAGTTGCTTCGGCCTGCGTATCTGCTGGTGATTGCCACTCAGGATCAGCGGCTTCGTTTTCAGAGCTGTGGAACGCAGGTGCGCCTCGCCCAACCCGGAGAGCGCCGCTACCGCGTGCGTATTCCAGCCGCGATGGGGCTGGCTACACGGCCGGACGCCGGTTTTTATGTCGTCGCGGTGCAGGCCCGCACCCTGGCGCAGCAAATTGCCCGCCATCTTAGCCACGGTCCGGGTGCGTGTTCATCTGTTGGCGAGGGCCAGTCGCTGGCGGCGTGGCTGCGCGAACTCGATGACCTGTTGTTGCGGCACGAGTTTGAAATGGATTGGCGTGCGACCCATTTCAGCCACTCGGCCAGTGGCATCGTAAGGCTGTAAGGAGGCGCAATGAGATTTTTGTTTGGTTTGATTCTAGGCGCGGTGTCGACCCTGTGTGTTGCGACCGCATTTAGCGTGCCAACCCACGTGCTGGTCGATCAGGCCAGCGCGTCGTTGGACGATTTCCTTACGGCCGCGGGATTC
>JAYGEV010000233.1:0-4091 GCA_046582225.1 Pseudomonadales bacterium | reverse complement strand
TTCATCGCTCGCCTCGCGATTGCGTCGGGCGGCGATCAAGCCACCGACCAGAGCCAACACCAAAACACCGGCGACACCACCCAGCATGTAGGGAGACTGCCACCATGGTCCCCCGGAAGCGGGCGCGAGGGCGCTTTGGTTTTGGTTCTGCGGCTGTTCGCTGATCTGTTGCTGCAATTGCGCTATCTGCGGCTGCAGTTCAGCGATCTGCTGATCTTGAACGGCCAGCTGCCGATCTTTGACTTCCAGCTGATTACCCGCCAGTTCCTGCTCGCGATCTAACTGGTAGGTGAGCTCGTCTACCTCTCGTCCGAGTCGATCGGTTTCCTCCAGCGCGGAGTTGAGATCGCCGTCGGAAGCCTGTGCCGTCCCCGTCGCGCTCTCACCGCTACCGGCAACAATACGCAACTCGCCCGAGGAACTCGCAACTTCAGATTCCCGCGCTTCGTGCGCTCCGGTCGCGTCGTGCTGGGTCGCCACCATCGCCACTGCTTCGCGCTCGCTCAGGGTGCGCGCCTCAGATTCGGAAGGCAGTCGCAGCAGGTATCCGGCTTTGAGCAGATTGATGTTGTTGTTGATAAACGCCCTCTCGTTTAGACGCTGAATCGCAAGCATTTTCTGCTGAACCGTGGCTGCGCTGGTCGGAAGCGTGTTTGATGCGATTACCCACAACGTATCATTGCGACCGGTCATCAGTTCGCTCTGGGGGTGCGAACGCGGTGCAGATTCTTGCGGCTTCGGGGCAATCTGGACCTGAGTGGCCGGGCGCGCTGGCTCGGGCCTCGCGACGCGTCCTGCGGACTGGCTCGGCGCTTCACTTCGCCGTGGTGCAGATACCGCCGGTGCGGGTGCGGGACTAAAAGTGGGTGGATCCAGCAGCAGCGTATATTCCTTCAACAGGCGCCCGCTTGGCCACAGAACCTCTACCAGGAAATTCAGATATGGTTCTGTAATCGGTCGTGAGCTTGTTACCGCAATGGTCGCTATACCGCGCGAACCATAGGTCACCTCGAAGCTCAGATCAGTCAGTTGAAAAAGTCTTTCGACTCCGACGCGTTTGAAATCTTCGTTTGAAGCCAGCGACACCAGAATTTCGGCGGGCTGAAGTCCCGAAGCGTCTATCAATTCGATTTCTGCGTTGAGCTTCTCGTTCAGCGCCGAATCGACCTCGATCTCACCCAGGCCAAGACCCCAAGTCTGGCTAGCGGCCAATAACAAGCACGCGCCCACGCAAAAGCCGCCCACTCGCGAACGACTGAGCAAGATCCTAATCATAGGCCAGCCCCTATCATGAAATAGTTATGTCGTCGGGCGTTCAGCCCGACCTGTGAGTTTCTCACGCCCATCCTGTGCAAGTACTCAAATCCGTGTGTGACCGAAGACGATAACCTAGAAAGTCTGGCCAAAGTTTGCAGTACGTATCAATTATGGCAGTTATTTTTTTGTTTGACGCGCCCAAGCGGATTTCTGTTGACGCGTCAATCCGGCGCGTGTTTTACCGCAAACGACCTTGCATGGCAAAGTTGGCGTCAGCGTTTCGACACCAACATTTCGGCAATCTGTACACTGTTGAGGGCCGCCCCTTTTCGAACGTTGTCTGATACGACCCATAGACTGATGCCGGTGGGATGCGAGAGATCTTCGCGTATGCGCCCAACAAACACGGCATCGCTTCCGGCCCCGTCGCCGACGGCGGTGGGATAAACGTTGTCTGCCGGATCATCCATGAGTTGTACGCCGGGCGCATCGGCAAGTAACTCGCGCACCTCGTCGGCCGTAATCTTGCGCTCTGTTTCGATATGAACAGCTTCCGAATGGCCGAAGAAAACAGGAATTCGCACGCAGGTCGGATTAACAAGAATACTGTCATCCTCCAGAATTTTCTGCGTCTCCCAGACCATTTTCATTTCTTCATGCGTATAGCCATTGTCCAAAAATTTGCCAATCTGCGGGATCGCGTTGAAGGCGATCTGTTGCGACATAACCTCCGGCTCAATGGGCTTCGCATTCAGCAGATTAGCCGTCTGTCCCGCCAGTTCCCTGATGCCACTCGAACCTGCTCCGGAAACTGCCTGATAGGTAGCAACGTTGATTCTGCGAATTTCTGCCACGTCGTGAATTGGCTTCAGAGCGACCACCATCTGAATGGTCGAGCAGTTCGGGTTGGCGATGATATTGCGTGGGTTGGGATCATCCAGACGTTGCCCGTTCACTTCCGGCACCACCAGCGGTATATCCGCATCGGTTCGAAACTGCGAGGTGTTGTCGATCACGATGCACCCGGCAGCCGCAGCCTTGGGAGCATAGTCCGCAGACAGCTCACCGCCCGCCGAAAATAGTCCAATTGACGTGCCCGAGAAGTCGAACTGATCGAGACGCTGGACGCGAACCGATTTGCCCCTGAACTGCAAGCGCTTACCCTCGGAACGCTCGCTTGCCAGCAGCGTGAGTTCTGCAACCGGGAACTTGCGTTCCTCAAGAATTTCGCGCAGCGCTTCACCGACCGCCCCGGTCGCCCCGGCAATTACCACGTTGACTCCATCACTCACCGATCACCTCCAGTTGTTCAACGACCAATTCGCCCATAGCTCGGGTGCCAACAAGCTGCAACGCGCCATTGTCGGACGCAGGCATGATATCGGCGGTCCGGTAACCCGCATCCAGCACCCGGTCAACGGCTCGTTCCACGGCGTCCGCCGCACCCGGGGCATCCAGGCTGTAGCGAAACATCATGGCTACCGACAGAATCGTCGCAAGCGGATTCGCCTGGTCCTGGCCGGCAATGTCCGGCGCAGAGCCGTGGACCGGTTCGTAAAGACCGCTGCCGTCGCTGCCCAGCGAGGCCGAGGGCAACATCCCCAAAGATCCGGTGAGCATGGCCGCGACGTCGGAAATAATGTCGCCAAACATATTGCCCGTCACCAGCACGTCGAACTGCTTTGGCGCCCGTACCATCTGCATTCCCGCATTGTCGACATACATGTGGCTGAGGCTTACGTCGGGATAGTCTCGACCGATCTCGGTGACTACCTCCCGCCACAGCTGCGTGACCTCAAGCACATTTGCTTTGTCCACCGAGCACAGCTGGCCATTGCGCTTTTGCGCCAGTTCGAACGCCACGCGCGCGATTCGCTCAATCTCATGCTCGCAATACACATAGGTGTTGAAGCCGCGACGTTCGTTGTTGACCACCTCCACGCCACGCGGCTCGCCGAAGTAGATCCCACCGGTAAGCTCGCGGACGATCAGAATATCCAGATTCGCCACCAGCTCCGGTTTTAACGACGATGCAGAAGCCAGGGGCGCAAACAGTATTGCCGGGCGCAGATTGGCGAAGAACTCCAAACCGGACCGCAATCCCAACAACCCGCGTTCGGGTCGTTGCAGCGTGGGCAGGTCGTCCCATTTCGGCCCGCCGACGCTACCGAGCAGAATGGCGCGTGAAGCCCTGGCTTTGTCGAGAGTCTCGGCGGGAAGCGGATCGCCGGTCGCGTCGATCGCGACTCCACCGATCAGACCCTCATTGAATTCCAGAGCGAGATCGGCAAGGCCGGCCGCAGCTTCCATCACGCTGCGGGCAACCGGCACGACCTCAGTGCCGATTCCATCGCCGGGTAAAACTAAAATATTAATAATTTCAGACATTTACGAAGTCTATCTCGCGTGAAAACTGCAATATCACGGACGATCGAACAGCCACGGCATCGCGGTTCGATGGCGTTGTTCAAACCCACGGATTTCGTCCACGTGAGCGAGTGTCTGGCCGATATCGTCGAGTCCTTCGAGGAGGCTGCGCTTTCGATTCACGTCGATGGAAAACACATATGCTTCGCCCCCGACAACCACCGCGGTCTGTTCTGGAAGGTCTACGCGAAGCTCCAACGGGTCCTCTCCCAACGCGCGCGCGAATAATATATCAACTATTTGTTCATCTAAAACAATAGGTAATAATCCATTCTTAAAGCAGTTACTTAAAAATATGTCGGCAAAGCTGGGCGTGATCACACACCGAATGCCGTATTCCAGCAGCGCCCAGACGGCGTGCTCGCGGCTCGAACCGCAGCCGAAGTTACGGCGCGCAAGCAGTATGT
>JAYGEV010000198.1:0-4219 GCA_046582225.1 Pseudomonadales bacterium | reverse complement strand
GGTTTGGTCTCGGTGTCGTGACGCTCGCCCGAAAGCAGAGGTGCGAGCGGGCTCCACACCACCTCGGCGACCTCGTAGTTGGTATCGAACGCCGGATCCCCGTCGATCTCGAACACGTGCGGTGCGATGAGCATGTTGAGGCGTCGACCCCGAGGCATTGCCCGTTGCTGGTCCACCGCTCCGAGATACTTTGCGCCGGTCAGATCCAGCCCGACCTCCTCCCAGGTTTCACGTACCGCGGCGGCGCGCAGATCGTCATCCTCCGGATCCAGGTGACCGCCTGGAAACGCCATATGCCCGGACCAGGGATCGCCCGGCTTGTTGGACCGTTGAATGAATAGGATGTCAGAACTGGACTGATGTTCCCTTAGAATGATCGCGACGGCCGCCTGCCGCGTGCGGGCCTGCGGCTTGAACACCTGCGGATCGTGGCTGTGCAGCCGCTGTCGAATGAGTTTCAAGTCATGCACTTGGGCTATCATACCGACTTGATCACACAACACTAAGAAAAGCATGTCGCTGGAAAGCCAAGCCAATCGGTGTTTCGTATGCGGTCCTGGCAACGCAATCGGGCTGCATGTCAAATTCCGCATTGAAGACGACGTGTGCCTGGCTGAGTTCACCCCTGGCGCCGACCATGTGGGGTATGACAAGGTTACCCACGGGGGAATCATATTCAGTTTGTTGGATGATGTGATGGCAAACTGGTTGTGGCTGCAGGGGACCCGGTGTTTTACTGCAAAAGCCGAGATTCGCTACCGCAGCCCACTTCCTGTGCAGACATGCGTACGACTGGAAGGGCGGTGCGAGAGGCGTAAAGGCCGGTTGGCGATCATGCAGGGCAAGATCGTTCGAATCGACACTGAAACGGTCGTTGCGGAGGCAACCGGCAGCTTCATGATTCCCTCTAGCTGAACAGAAACTGGGAGAAGAAAATGGCGTTGGTTACCTTGGTTGCGATGATCGCACTCGCCGAATATATGTTCTTCACGGTACAGGTGGGACGTGCTCGGGGGCGGACGGGCGTTTCGGCTCCTGCTGTCAGCGGGGTAGAAGAGTTCGAGCGCTATTTTCGCGTTCAGCAGAATACCGTTGAGCAACTCGTTATCTTTCTGCCAGCTTTGTTTGCCGCGGGTTGGTTCGCTAGCAGCATGTTCGCAACGATCGTGGGTGTTGCGTTTATTGTTGGCCGCGGGCTCTACTATATGAACTACACACAGGACCCCGACAAGCGGGGCGTTGGCATGATCATCACGTTTGGCGCCAACGTTGCGCTGCTGCTGGGCGCTTTCGCAGGCGCGCTATGGACGTTGGGCTAGGCCTTGCCGGCTTCCCAGTCTGCGAGGATCGTTCGAGCGGTCTCGGCCTGGGTCTGACCGGTGGTGTCCTGGGTGGATTCTCTGGTTACCGGTGCAGCCAGTTCCACGACATAGCCGTTGGGGTCGCGAAAATAGATGGAGTGAACGAACCCATGATCTATCACGCCGCGAGTGTCAATGCCGTGGGCGTTTCCGCGTTCCAGCATCTCGTGCAGCGTATCGGAATCAACGGTAAGGGCCAGGTGTAAATCGAAATCCCGTTGGGTTTTGAAATCAAAGGGCTCATCTGGCTCTTCAAAGAACGCGACGCAGGAGCCATCGTCCATCGCGAAAAACGTATGTAGCACCTGCGCCGAACGGCCGGAGGCCGTGGTGCCGATCCGAAGTGTATCCACCAGCGGCAAGCCAAGAAAGTCTTCGTAGAACTTGCGTGTTTCTTCGGAGTTTCGGCACCGATATGCGGCGTGATGCAAACCTTTGATCTTGTTCATGTGTTGACCCTCCGTTTTCCGGGACCGTGGTGGCAGTCAGGCTGGGTAGTATTTTGCGAGCCAGTCGAGGATCAGTTCGTTCGTTGCCTGGGGACGTTCCTGTTGAATCCAGTGACCGCAATCCAGAGTGTGGATTTCAACATTTGGCACCGACTTACGAAGTTGGTCCGAATCGCCACCGATGTCGTGTTGACCGTGGATCATCAACGCGGGTTGTCTGACAACTTGTTCCACCTCGGCGGTTGTCTGCCAGTTGCGGGTGAAATTCCTGTACCAGTTTATGCCGCCGGTAAAACCGGAATGTTCGTACGCCGTCACGAACACATCGAGCTCTTCGTCGCTCATCAATGGCTTGCCGCGGGGTTTGTTGACAGCAGCCAGATTGATTAATGCCATCCCTGGCTGGGGATCCGGTTGAGGGTCCAGCCAGTGATCGGTGCGGTACAGGTTGCCCAGAAACCGGCGTGGATTTTCGGCGAAGGCGGCGTCCGCGACGCCTGGCTGGCGGTTGAAATGCACGATGTAAAAATCATCGCCGCCCATTTTCTCCCAGTTGCTGACCCATTCTGTTTCGCCGCGATTCATGAAAGGAACGCTTAGGTTGATCACGCCGCAGACCCGCTCGGGGTGCAACATGGCAAGGTTCCAAACGACGATGGTCCCCCAGTCGTGGCCGACGAACACCGCGTCCTGATATCCGTAGTGATCCAGCAGACCGACGAGGTCGGCGGTCAGGTGGTGAATGTCGTAGTTGTTCACTCCAGCGGGTCGATCGGAGTATCCGTAACCGCGCTGGTTCGGGGCGATGACGTGATATCCGGCGCCGGCCAGAGGCTCGATCTGATGCCGCCAGGAAAATGCGTGCTCCGGCCAGCCGTGACACAACACGACCGGACGCCCGGAGCCCCGAGCGAACACTTCGAGTTCAACGTCATTGGTCTGAATGCGGATCGGTGTGGGAAACTGGATCGTCAACGCATCGCCCTTTTTCGTGCAACGAGCCATGTACGCGGTCGTATGAGCCCTTACCTTAACATTAGAACTCGGGAGCATCGCAGTGCTCGCCGGGTAACACTGCAATAGCTGCTAGTCTTCGCGCGTATCAGACGGGTGATCATTGATGGATCGTGTCGTAGATCTGGCGGGCTCAGTGAATTTCAGAGACTTTGGCGGTTACGCCACAGCCGACGGTCGACGCGTACGCCGCGGCCTGCTGTTTCGCTGTGGACAGATGGCAAGTCTGACCGAAGCTGCGCAATCGCAGTTTGCGGAGCTGAACATTGACGTGATTTGCGATCTGCGACGCCCGGATGAGCGCGAGGCCGATCCCACTCCGGTTTCCGATCACGTGTCTCGACGGGTGGAGATTCCCATCGACCCGGCCAGCGCATCAATGCTCAGTGAATCCCTGGCTGACCGCACGGCAAACGTCGAACAGCGGGTTGCGTTCATGCAGGCCATCACCGAAGGGCTCGCGCGCGACCACGCATGGGGTTACGCGCTCATGTTTCAGACGGTGCAGAACCATGCACCTGCGGGTAAAGATCGAACCGGGGTCGGGGTGGCGCTGATACAACTCGCGCTAGGAGTGCCGCGCGAGTCGATCATGGAAGACTACCTGCTCACCAACGAGGTCATCGACTTCGAGGGGTTTCTGCTCCCGAGGCTGCGCGCGAATCTGGGTGATGACAGCATCGATGTGGAATCCGCCAAGGTGCTGTCAGGCGTACGCCGTGAGTACCTTCAAGGCTCGCTGGACGAGATGCAGCGCGCGTGTGGATCCGTGGAAGGGTATCTGGAGCAGGCTATCGGATTGAGCCCCCGAGCGCGCGACACGTTACGCGATCAGTTTCTGGAATAGGCGGTTTGGAAAGCTTCTAGGAAAAGCGCGCACTCTTTTGCGCGTAATCGTAGCCATCGATGCCGGTGTTCGCACGCAGTTCGACCGTGACCGCCCGGGTGTTGTCGTCCAGCGGGATTCCGGTGGCGTCCGCCACCCGCGTGATACCGTTGAACGCAGCGGCGACCGCCAGCGCATCCACCGTTTCTTGTGCTCCCATGACCGCTCCGGCAGTTTCCCGGGTTTCGGCAAGCTGCATCCATTCGCCGCGAATCGCCTGCTCAGTGAGTGTGCGCAGCAGGTCGCTGTGGGCCACGCCCGAATCGCCATGGTCCGCGGTGACCGTGTTCAGGTCGTAGTCCTGCTCGTCCTGCTGGCCGCTCGCCCGGAGCAACATGCTGTGTGAGGTTGTTCAGTAGAAACATTCGTTCAGTGACGAGACCCGTGCGGCAACGAACTCGGTCTGGGCCTGGGAAATCGACAGTTTGATGTCTTTGAGCTGGTAGTGGGGTCTGAAGGTGCGAAAGAACAGCGCAACCGCGCTTGGCACCAGGCCCATGGCCCGGGCG
>JAYGEV010000185.1:0-3127 GCA_046582225.1 Pseudomonadales bacterium | reverse complement strand
CGATGCTTCCGGGCGCAGCGTCGACAGACTCAGCTGGACTCGTCGCACATGTTACCTATGCCGGTGATGTAGCGACTTTGCCTGCGTCTGCCGCAGTGTTTGTATTCGCGCGTCGTGCCGACATACCGATGCCGCTGGCTGTAGAGCGATATCAACCAGCCGAGTTGCCCGTCGAGGTGGTATTTTTCGCACCGGACGAATCGCCAACACCGTTGCTGATCACCGCCAGGCTGTCCCGGGGCGGTGGCGTACGATTGGAAGAAGGTGACAGCGAAGCAAGCTCCGAGCCGATGCTGCCAGGACCGAAGGAGACCCGGGTCGAGCTTCGAATTCCGTCTCTTTGATGGCGTTCTCTACAAACGGGCGACGAATGCGATCAGCCGTCGGTTGACCAGCGGCTTGTAAAAAACGTCGCGAATGCCGGCCTTGTGCGCGGCAGCCACAGTGGCGGGATGGGTTCGGCTCACCAGCAGAGCAAACGGTACGTCCACCTTCCTGCGCGCCAGCGCGTTGTGGATGGAGATGCCCGAAGTGTCCGGCAGTTCCGCCTCAGCAGAAGCCGACGAAGTTCTCGAAGCGGCCACAACCCTCGATCCCCGGGGAGTGACCCGGTTCAGAGTGGTCACCGTCATACCCGCCGTTGTATTTGGAATGAGCGGCGTGGATGGAGCGGCATATGCTGACACGTGGCCAATAAAGGATATGCAGGCAACGATCACAAAGGAGACCACCGAAGACGTTCGTGAACATGTTGCTCGATTTGGCATTGCGCCTGATCAGGTTGACGTTCTGTTCGGCCGCCCGGCAACTGAAATTTGCGTACACGCCGCGAGTGTTGGCGCGGATCTGATTGTGATCGGCTCTCACGGTCGGCGTGGGTTGAAACGGGTGCTGCTTGGATCCACAGCCAACGGTGTATTGCACGACGCGGAATGTGACGTGCTGACCGTGCGCATCAGCGACCAGGCGGTTCAGGATTCGACGCTCTGACGAAAACCCGCGATTAAGGCGTACAATGCCGTGGGTTAGCTCATCGGCAATAGACATGAGTCATTGGGGCCGTCACTCATTTGCAGGATTGTTGATCGTCGTTGGTATGGCGATTCTTGGATTGGGCGCAGCAGGGTTCGCTGCGGATGCGCCGGGTGACACGCCTGATAATGCTCCTGTCTCAGATACCGAACCCGCTTCTGAATCCGAAGGCATCGTCTGGCTGGTGGATTTGGACGGGGCCCTGGGGCCCGCCACCGCTGATTTGATCATCCGTTCCCTGGCCAGCGCGCAGGATGCAGGTGCACGGGCCATCATCATCCGGGTGGACACTCCCGGCGGGCTTGCCTCGGCGATGCGCGACCTCATCAAGGAAATCCTCGCGGCCGACATTCCGGTGATCACGTTTGTTGGGCCCGATGGCGCACGTGCGGCGAGCGCGGGAACCTACATCGCTTATGCAAGTCACATTGCCGCCATGGCGCCGGCGACCAACATCGGGTCGTCCACACCGGTGAGCATCGCGCCAACCCCACAGCTGCCGGCTCCGGCCGGCGGTGGGGGAGCAGACGACCAGGCGGCCGAACCCGTACCCCCGTCCCAGGACGCTATGACCCGCAAGGTGATCAACGATGCGGTGGCTTATCTGCAGGGTCTGGCTGAGCTCCGTGGGCGCAACATTGAATGGGCGGAAGAGACCGTGCGTCTGGGCGTCAACCTGCGGGCGTCAGAAGCGCTGGAACAAAATGTGATCGATCTCATCACCCAGGATGTCTCTTCATTGCTTGCTGACATCGATGGGTGGGAGGTAAAGCTGCCAAAACGAAGCGTGGTGCTGGATGTCGCCAATGCGCAGGTCATTGTCGTCGAAACCGACTGGAAGCATGAGTTGCTGGAGGTGATCACCGATCCGACCATTGCCTACGGCCTGCTCATTTTTGGGATCTACGGGTTGATCCTCGAGTTTTACAACCCGGGAATGGTGTTTCCGTCGGTAATCGGCATTGTCTGTCTGCTGCTGGGCGCCTATGGGTTACAGATGTTGCCGGTCAACTATGCGGGTCTTGCGCTCATTGTCGTCGGGATCGGCATGATGGTCGCCGAGGTTTTCACGCCCACTATGGGGGTCCTTGGTTTTGCTGGCGTGGTCGCGTTTGTCGTCGGCTCGATGATTCTCATAGATACACAAGCGCCGGGTTACAGCGTGCCCATCAGCGTGGTTGCCGCCTTTGCCGCGACCAGTGCGGCGCTGACGATGTTTACCCTGGGCGCCGCAATGCGCGCCAGAAATGGCAGGGTGAAGACCGGTAAGGAAGGCATGATCGGTGAGACGGGTGAAGCCGTGAAGGAATTTGACGGGCAGGGACGCGTGCTTGCGTTTGGTGAGGTGTGGGCAGCAAGAAGCTCCGAGCCGGTCGCCGAGCACGTAACGGTGCGCATTACAGGAATTGACGGACTGACGCTGATTGTTCAGCCAGAGGATTGAACCATGGAAATATTCGTAGGAATCATTATCACAATTGCCGTCGGACTGCTGATCAGCGCGTTTCGCGTTCTGCGAGAGTACGAGCGTGGTGTGGTGTTCATGCTTGGGCGCATGTACAAGGTGAAAGGTCCCGGACTGATCATCATCATTCCGATCGTCCAGCAGATGGTGCGCGTGGATCTCAGAACGATCGTTCTCGACATTCCCACCCAGGACCTGATCACTCGCGACAACGTCTCGGTCAAAGTCAATGCCGTTCTTTACTTCCGGGTCGTCGATCCGGAACCGGCAATCATCAACGTCGAAAATTACATGGATGCAACTGGACAGCTTGCGCAGACCACGCTGCGTTCCGTCCTTGGTCAGCACGAGTTGGATGAACTGCTGGCCGAGCGCGAGCAGCTGAACAACGACATTCAAAACATCCTGGATAAGCAGACTGACCAGTGGGGCATCAAGGTCGCTAACGTCGAGATCAAGCACGTCGACATCGACGAAAGCATGATCCGTGCGATCGCCAAGCAAGCTGAAGCCGAACGCGATCGACGCGCCAAGGTGATTCATGCCGATGGCGAGCAACAAGCGGCATCCAAGCTGGTCGAAGCGGCCGAGCTCCTGAGCACCCACAGCGAAGCGATGCAGCTGCGGTAT
>JAYGEV010000166.1:0-1582 GCA_046582225.1 Pseudomonadales bacterium | reverse complement strand
TCTCGTGTGCTCTTCCGATCTGCATTGAACTCGCATTCACCGACGATCGAATCTCCAGCATTTTCGACCCGCTCGGACGGCCAATCCCGCTGATCCGTCTGGATCCGGTGACAATCCGCAGCTTTTTTCCAAGCCATGGCGAAGACCGCCTGGTACTCGCCCCGGACCAGGTTCCGGCGCTTCTGCGCGAGGCCTTGAAGGCCGTAGAGGATCGCCACTTCGATACGCACCCCGGGTTCGATATCAGCGGGATCGCCCGCGCCTTCTGGGTCAATCTGACTTCGGGAGAACTCAAACAGGGTGGCAGCACTCTCACCCAGCAGCTGGTGCGCAGCTACTTCCTCGACAACAGCCGCACCCTGGTTCGCAAACTGCGCGAAATCGCGATGGCGGTGATACTCGATGCCCGGTTCAGCAAGGAAGATCTGCTGAACGCCTACATCAATGAAATCTACCTCGGACAGGACGGTCGCCGAGCGGTCCATGGTTTCGGCCTTGGTGCCCAGTTCTACTTCAACCGGCCTCTGGTCGAGCTCGACGTGCACGAAATTGCCGCGTTGATTGCAGTTATTCGCGGCCCCTCGTACTACAACCCGTTCCGCCGGCCGGAGCGCGTCCGGGCACGGCGCGACCTGGTGCTGGATAAGATGCTCGAAGCGCAACTCATCGATGCCGCCAAACATCGCCGCTCGCGGCAGGCACCGTTGCAGGTCGTTCAGGGCACACGCCGCGGCGGCGCGTACTACCCGGCGTTCATGGATCTCGCGCGACAGGGTCTGAGCTCGCTCAGCGGCGATGATCTTACCTCCGAAGGATTACGGGTGTTTACGACCCTGCAGCCGCGCACCCAGGATGTCGCGGAGCAATCCATCACGGAGACGCTGAGCGCGCTGGAGAGCACCCGCAAGCTCGACCCCGGACTCCTGCAGGCGGCAGTGATCATCACCAACACCCAGACCGGAGAGGTCGTCGCGTTGAGCGGTGGCCGTCATGCGGGGATGGATGGCTTCAACCGGGCCCTCAATGCCCGGCGCCCCGTGGGGTCGCTGTTAAAGCCGGTGGTCTACCTGGCCGCTTTGGAACAGGGATACCATCTCGCCAGTCTCATCGACGACGAACCCGTCGTTGTGGAGTTGTCCAACGGCAGAACCTGGGCGCCGGACAATTTCGATCACACCAGCAACGGGCCGGTGCCGCTGGTTCGCGCACTGGCGGATTCGCTGAACCTTGCGACGGTAAAGCTCGGACTCGCGTTGGGGATCGAGACCGTTACGGCACAATTTGAGACGCTCACCGGACGACCACCCACCAACCATTACCCATCTTTTCTTCTGGGCGCCGAGTCGTTGTCACCGGTCGAGGTTTCCGCGCTGTACGGCGTATTTGCCAGCAATGGTTTTCACATGCCGCCCAAAGCAGTGATCGCAGTGCTCGACGAACACGGCGCCCCGGTATCTCGCCATCCGTTTCAGGTTGAGCAACGCATCGACAACGAAACAGCCCCAGTCTTGAGTCGCGCGCTCGAGATCGTCATGCAGCAGGGTACCGGCAGGTCTTCCCGGTTCGCCCAGCTTGGTGTCGC
>JAYGEV010000131.1:0-8197 GCA_046582225.1 Pseudomonadales bacterium | reverse complement strand
TGCTAACTCGTAGTGCGCCCAGCCCATGCTGAACCAGTCGAACACTGATCCTTCGCGGGTGCCGAGAAATGCGTCCAGTTGCGAGCGGTCGATTCGAGCTGCACTGCGCCACTGAATCTCGCATGGGTTCCACATCGAAATGAACCCGACCCGATCGAGATCGGGCGTGCGCGCGACAACCCGGCGATAGTGAACCTGCAGAATTGTTGGAAAGGCGGCAATTTCGACCTCGACAACACCTCTGGCGGCCAGTTGTTCTCGCGCTTCGGCCTCGGCCGCAGAATTCAGGTACCAGCCGTAGCCGAGATATGAAGACGATACGAGCAGCGTAATGCTGGCGACGCGGGTTGCCAGTCTGGGAATGCGAGCGGCGATAAGCAATCCGAGCAGCAGGGTGATGGTGTACACCGGGTCGATGATCGGCATTGCGGAAACCGCGAATCGGGCGTTGCTGAATGGCAGTAGAAGTTGTGTGCCGTACGGGGTCAGGAAGTCGAGCAGCGGGTGCGAGAGAATTGCCAGGGTCAGCGCGATCATCCAGGCCGGTAACCGGCGGCGGCTTCCTGCCTCGTCACCACGGGCTGTTTCTATTCGCCAGACCAGCCAACCCAGGGCCGGACCGACCACCGGACCGAAGAACAGAGAATGGGTGATACCCCGGTGGCAAACCAGTTGATCAAAGTAGTCGCCGCTCAGCGAAAAGAACACGTCGATATCCGGCATCGCGGCAGCCGCCGCGCCGACGGCGGCGGCCCTGATGCCGAGCGACCGGTGGCCTGCGGTCTGAGCGACCACCGCGCCTAACGCGGCCTGGGATATTGGATCCATTTGATCAGGCGGTTCCGAATTCGACCATCGGCTGATCATACCGGCTCTTGAATCCCTTAGATTCGTTTGCCGCCAGCAAGTAAGATTGGCTGCATGGGGTACGACGTAATCGTGATCGGCGTGGGCGCCATGGGTGCTGCGACCCTGGAGCAGCTGTCCAGGCGCGGAGCGAAGGTCCTCGGTATCGAACAGTCCTTGGTTCCCAACGCGGATGGATCCAGCGGCGGTGAAACCCGCCTGATCCGCAAAGCCTATTTTGAGCATTCGGACTACGTCCCGTTGCTGGAGCGTGCCTACCAGAACTGGCGTGATATCGAAGAACGCAGCGGCACGCGATTGTTGTTCCCGACCGGGGTCCTGTACCTCGGTCCGCCCCTTGGCGAATTCATAGCCGGGTCTCTCAGCGCCGCCCGCATTCACGATATTGCGCTCGAGGAATTGTCGCGCGCAGAGCTTGAAACGCGATACCCGCAGTTCTGCGTTCCTCCGGATTATGTGGCCGCATATGAGCCGGACGCGGGTTTTGTGATGTCCGGGCGCTCAATCGAAGCGTTTGCTGCGTTGGCATGCGAGCAGGGCGCTGACCTGTTGACGCAAACCCGGGTCGAGGGCTGGCGGGCGGACGCGTCTGGCGTAGAAGTTGTGACCAGTGCCGGGTTGCACAGAGGCGACAAGCTGGTGATCGCCGGTGGTAGCTGGAACCACAGGCTGTTGTCGATCGATGGCCTGGCATTGACCGTCACCCGGCAGCCGTTGTTCTGGGTCTCGCCCAAACGCGCCGACCAATTTGAGCTGGGTCGTTTCCCCTGTTGGGCCCTCGAGCGCGATGAATGCGAGGGTATATTTTATGGTTTTCCGGGTGCGGTGCCCGGGGTCGAACAGGCTGGGGTTAAGTTCGCCCACCACCATCCAGGCCAACCGTGTCTTCCTGATGAAGCCAGAGCGGACGCGAAAACCGTCGAGTACCAGGTGTTGCGTGACTCAGTTGCGCCCTTCATCCCGGCGCTGGATGGACCGATCTGCGGCGCGGTCACCTGCATGTACACGATGTCGAAAGACCAGCATTTCATCGTCGATCAGCACCCGGAGCATGCGAACGTCAGCTTCGCTGCCGGGTTCAGCGGTCACGGGTTCAAGTTCGCCGCGGCCATGGGGGAGTTGCTGGCCGATTATGCGCTGCAGGGCTCGACTGCGCTTGAATGCGAGTTCCTGCGAATCGGCCGGCGCGATCTGTTCGAGGCCAGTGGGATAAGCCGATGAGGGTTATCGTCATCGGCAGCGGTCTGGCTGGAATCACAACCGCCTATTACCTCAACGCCCAGGGTGCCAGGGTAACGGTCATCGACCGGGCGACCGGGCCCGGCCGAGAGACCAGCTTCGCCAACGGCTCGATGATAACGCCGAGCCTGGCTGACCCCTGGAACTCGCCGGGTGTGTTCAAAGCCCTGCTGGGATCTCTCGGCCGCGAAGACTCGGCCGTGCTGCTCAGGCCGCGTGCCGTATTGTCGATGCTGGGTTGGGGCCTCAGCTTTCTTCGCAACTCCAACGTGCGCCGGTTTGAGCGGGCGTTTCTGCGCAATGTTCGATTCTCTCAGTATTCTCAACGGGTGATGCGCGAGCTGTTGCGGAGCTGCGAACTCGATTTCGATTACGCCGCCGATGGCACGATCAAGGTGTTTCGCAATGCCCGGGCGCTGGAGTCAGGAATTAAGACGGCCCACTTGCTCAAACAGGTGAACGTAGAGCATCGCGTGCTCGATGTGGATTCGCTGCTGGAAATGGAACCCGCCCTGACACCGGTGGCCGGGCAACTGGTGGGCGCGATCGCTTATCCGGGCGATGAAACCGGTGACGCCCGAAAGTTCTGCGAGGAATTGCGGCGGGTGGCTCAAGATCGGGGGGTGATCTTCCGCTACAGCGAGCCGGTGCTGCGCATCCTGAAGTCCGGCAACCAGGTTCAAAGCCTGGTGACGCATCGAGCTGCGCTTACCGCTGATGCGTATGTTCTGGCCGCCGGTAGTTTCTCCACCGGCCTGGCGCGACAACTCGGATTCAGGCTTGCCGTATGCCCGGTCAAGGGATACTCAATCACCGCTGCGATGGGCGATTGGCAACATCCTGCCAGGTATCCCATTGTGGACGATGAATTGCATGCGGCGGTTGTGCCTGTGGGCAACCGAATCCGGGTTGCGGGAACCGCGGAGTTTGCGGGCTACGATACGTCGATCAACCCCGCGCGAATCGCCAACCTTCGATCGCTGCTCGCTAAAACCTACCCGGAGTTTGCCGGAACGCTCGGAGACACGCAGCTGAACGCGTGGACAGGATTGCGACCGATGACACCTGACGGCTCTCCGGTTCTCGGGCGTTCGCCGTTGGAAAACCTGTACCTCAATACCGGCCATGGACCGCTGGGATGGACCATGGCGTGCGGCTCCGGCAAGGTGGTGGCCGACCTTGTGGGCGGCAACTCCCCTGAGATTGATCTCGGCGGTCTTGACTACCGGCGCCATTGAGCTATTGCTTTTTCGCGTTTCGAATTGTCCAATCCGCAGGTTTTCGTCGTGGGTCGACGAAATAGGCCAGCAGGGAGTAGTACAAAGATGTCCGGGAATGAAGTTGCGTTGGATGAGTTGGATCTGGAGACCTACTGGATGCCCTACACGGGCAATCGGGAGTTCAAACAGAATCCTCGGCTCATCGTCGGTGCACAAGGTTGTCACTATCACACCGCGGATGGTCGCAAGGTTCTCGATGGTTTGTCTGGATTGTGGTGTTGCGGGGCAGGCCATGGACGCCGCGAGATAGCCGACGCGGTTGCCCGCCAGGCACTCGAACTGGACTACGCGCCCGCTTTCCAGTACGGCCATCCGGGCGCATTCAAGCTCGCATCGCGGATCAAGGAATTCATGCCTGAAGGGCTCGACCATGTGTTCCTGGTGAACTCCGGCTCCGAAGCCTGCGATACATCGTTGAAGATGGCTCGCGCCTACTGGCGGCAGAAAGGCCAACCCGGCAAGACCCGCCTGATTGGTCGCGCGAAGGGTTATCACGGTGTTAATTTCGGCGGGATATCGGTGGGCGGGATTGGTGCCAATCGCAAGCTGTTTGGCGCAACTCTTGAAACCGATCACCTGCCTCACACGCTATTGCCCGAGAATCGGTTCAGCCGTGGTATGCCCGACCAGGGCGCGGAACTGGCGGACGAACTCGAAGAGTTGGTGGCACTGCACGATGCGTCCAACATCGCGGCCGTGATCGTCGAGCCGTTTGCGGGTTCTGCAGGGGTCATCGTCCCGCCCAAGGGTTACCTGCAGCGATTGCGAGCGATCTGCGACAAGCATGACATCCTGCTGATCTTCGATGAGGTAATCACCGGTTTTGGCCGCTGCGGAGCGAACACGGGCGCGCACTATTTTGGCGTGACTCCCGACATTGCCAACTTCGCCAAGCAGCTTTCCAACGGCGTAATACCTCTGGGTGCGGTTGTCATGCGCGGTGAGATCTACCAGACGTTCATGGACACCGGTGGCCCGGACTACATGGTGGAGTTCCCGCACGGCTACACATACTCCGGTCATCCCATGGCGTGTGCGGCGGGTCTGGCCGCCCTTGACCTGTTCGAGAAGGAACGGCTGGCCGAGCAGGTCGCGGAAAAATCCGCATACTTCGAGGACTGCATCCATGGGCTCAGCAACCATCCCCATGTGACCGATGTGCGTAATTTGGGTTTTGCGGGAGCGCTGACGCTGGAAGCGTATCCCGGCGAGCCGGCGCGGCGCCCCTATGAGGTAGCCATGCGCTGCTGGGAGCGAGGACTGTACGTTCGTTACGGAGGTGACACCTTGCAGCTTGGCCCGCCATTTGTAATGGACAAACCTGATATGGCCGAGATATTTAACATTCTCGGGGATTCGCTGCGTGGGGCCTGATCAGGCCAGATGAGACAACGGCAGGGCGGTGGAAGATTTGATCCGCTCCATCGCGAACGATGACGAGACATCGTGCAGATTCACGACCGAGATGAGCTTTTTATAGACCCGGTCATAATCCTGGATGTCTTCGGCAACGATCTTCAGCATGTAGTCGGTATCGCCGCTCATTCGGTAGAACTCCATCACTTCGGGTATCGCTTTCACGCCGCTTGCGAATCGTTCAAGCCATTCCTCGTTGTGTTCGTTAGTTTTGATTCCGACGAACACGGTCACTTTCAGGTTCAGTTTGTCCTGGCTCAACAGCGCCACTTTTTTTCGAATGATGCCTTGTTCTTCAAGCCGGCGGCTGCGGCGCCAGCACGCGTTCGCGGACAACCCAACCCGATCGGCGAGCTCCGCGTTGGAAAGCCCGGCGTCGTGCTGAAGGGCGTCGAGGATGCGTCGGTCGATGCGATCGAATTCCTTCATGTGTAATTTCTCCACGGTACTGCCCCAATACGGTAGATTATCTCATTACTGGGACCGTTCGCGAGCCACAATGGGAGATAATTCGGTTGCCACCGCAATATCATGTGGTCTGTGAAAGCCAAAGGTGTTGTCGTGAGCTTGATGGTGCATCCGTTCTTCGATTCCGACACCTGCAGCTACAGCTATGCTGTAGTCAGTCCGAAAAGCCGGACCTGTGCAATCATCGATGCCGTGTTGAACTACGATTTGTCTACCGGAAAGTCCACCACGACCTCTGCGGATAACCTGATTGAATTCGTCGAGGCTAACGACCTGACTGTCGAGTGGATACTTGAAACCCACATCCATGCGGATCATGTGTCTGCCGCGGCATACCTCAAGCAGAAATTCGTACGGGCGCAGACCGCCATTGGCGCTGAGGTGGTCAAAGTGCAGGAGCACTTCGCCAAGCTGTTCGACGTAGGCTGCGATGTGGATGGCAGCCAGTTCGATCGCCTGCTCAAGGACAACGATCGGATCTGGCTGGGTCGCACGTGCGGTCGGGTGATTCATACACCGGGTCACACTGCGGCCTGCGTCACCTACGTGTTTGGAAACGTCGCGTTCGTCGGCGACACCCTGTTCATGCCAGATTACGGTACCGCTCGATGCGACTTCCCTGGCGGGGATGCGCGCGACTTGTATCGATCGATTCAGAAGATACTCGCCCTGCCGGACGACACCCGTTTGTTCATGTGCCACGACTATGCGCCAAATGGTCGTGGCTATCGGTTCCTGAGCAGTGTGGCCGAGGAGAAGAATTCCAACATCCACATCAGGGCCGGTCAATGTGAGACCTCATTTTTGAGCCTGCGCCGGGCTCGCGATGCCAGTCTGGCGGCGCCACGGCTGATGGTTCCGTCGGTGCGAACGAACATATGTGCCGGCATATCCCCTGTCCCGCAGAGTCCGCGGCTACCTCGAGTTACGAACTTCAAGTGAGCGGGCTTCGATCGAAGCCCTACTCTCTGCGCGGCGGACTTCAGCTCAGCGAAAATCGTCTGGGCATCATCATTGCGATCTTCGCGCTGCCCGGGCTGATCTACTACGGCAACCCGGCGGTTGCATTGCTGGCGGGCGGGGCGATCGTACTGATCCTTGACCGGCAGATATTTACCTGGGGTCCGACCCTGAGCCGGTATTGCCTACAGACCGCGATCGTGCTGCTTGGTTTCAGGCTCAGCCTTCAGACGTTGTGGGATCTGTCGGCCGACTACACCTGGGGCGTGGCTGCCTATGTGCTGATTACCCTGGCCGCCGGTCTGTTCATCGGCTGGATGCTTCGGGTTGAAGCACCGTCCAGCAAGCTCATTACTGCCGGCACGGCGATCTGCGGGGGAACCGCGATCGCTACGCTCAGCACGCTGGTCGGCGCGCAACCTCAACAGACCGCGGTTGCGCTTGCGATCGTCTTTTTGCTGAATGCGCTGGCGCTGTTCTCGTTCCCGATGGTAGGAGAGTTTTTCGACCTCAGTCAGCTTCAGTTCGGCCTCTGGTCTGCCCTGGCAATTCATGACACCAGTTCGGTAGTCGCCACGGCCGCCATCTACGGAGACGAAGCGGCGGGGGTCGCCACGACCCTCAAACTCGGCCGTACGTTGTGGATCATACCGGTGGCGCTCGGGGCAAGCCTGCTGCAGAGATCTGAGGAAGCGCAACTGCGCGTACCCGGATTCGTGCTGGCATTCGTCGCCGCGGCCGGTCTTACATCTATCGCGGATTTGCCGCAAATCGCGACGCAATCGGCGGGCGTCTTGAGCAAGGTGCTGCTGGTATGTGCCCTGTTCGTGGTCGGTACCGAACTGTCCCGACAGACCGTAGCCAGAATTCGCGGCAAGGTGCTCATGCACGCGCTGCTGCTGTGGGGTCTCGTGGTACCCGGCACGTTGATCATTATTTTGAACTTCGGCTAAGCACTGCGAGTCATATCAATAGAGGCAATCGGTTCTTCCTCGCCCGGCAGATAGTCGCTAGCCTTTCGAGGATGGCACAAATCGGCATACATGATGGGCTCAGCCTGCTGGCGCTTGCTGCGTTCCTCGGGTATCTGCTGATTCCGCTTCTCGGCTGAGGTCGACCTTCCTGTCCGATCCCTGCGCCTGCGCTGATAAGTAAGCGCCGCAGCCCGGGTGCCTAATTCTCCTTGAAAATGCCTTGACAGGTTCTGCTCGCGAGCCTAAAAAATGCTGGGTATGCGTCACGAATCTTAGATGGGTTGCCGCGTCGATGAGCGACGTCAATGAAAAAGATCTGGACAAAAATGTAGAGGAGGTGGATGCCGAAGAACTTGGTGAAGATGAGGAAATCGACACTAAAGAGTTCGACGACGCTGATCCCGACGAGGATGAACTGGACGATGATGATTTGCAGACTGCGGAAATTGAACTGAGCCCCAAAGAACAAAATGCCCGGTCGCTGGCTGTTCGCAAGGCCATCGAGCAGCGAATGGAACGCAGGCAGCTCGATGAGGATTTGGATCCTCTCGATCTGGATCTGGACGAATAGACTCACATACGTAGATCATGCAGCAAGATGCCCCAGCAGTTAGGGATCTGGTGCTCGTTGGTGGCGGTCACAGCCACGTTCAAGTACTGAAGTCTTTTGGGATGCGGCCGCTTCCCGGAACGCGCCTCACTATCATCAGCCGAGAAGTGCATACGCCGTATTCCGGCATGCTGCCCGGGCATGTGGCGGGCTTGTACTCGTGGCGCGATATTCACATCGACCTCGGCCCTCTGGCAGGCTTTGCCCGAGCCCGGTTGATCGCCGATGAGGTGGTCGGGCTCGACGCCCGGTCTCAACGCCTGCAGCTGCTCGGGCACCCGGACCTTCACTACGACGTGCTGTCGATCAACGCCGGCGCGGTGCCTGACGGGGTGGGCCAGGGTATTCCCGTCAAACCCATCGGCTTATTCCTGCCGCAGTTG
>JAYGEV010000279.1:0-2240 GCA_046582225.1 Pseudomonadales bacterium | reverse complement strand
ATGTCTTCGTAGCGGCTGACATACCAGGCACCCAGCTCCTCCATGAAGTAGACCGGTTGCTCGCGGCGGATGGTATTGAAATACGGGAACGGGCACTCCCGGGTTTCGGTCTCCATGAAGTTGAAGTCTGCTGGCTGCGCCACTGGCGGTTCCCCTTTCGTGCGCCAGGCACCAAAGCGCCTGATCCGGCCAATACTAACAGCTCGATCAAGGCGTCACACGGCAGCCGGGCGGTGGCGACCGCAGCACTCGAAACGCCTAGAATTGACCAAACCAATCGACCCCTGCCTGCCTTCTGATAAGAAAGGAAACAAAAAATGAAAATCGGTGTATTCGCAACCTTCATGTCTCCCATCAGCACGCCTGAAATGATTCAGGATTTCGGTCGCCACGCAGAAGAGGCGGGTTTGGGTTCCATCTGGATGGGCGAGCACGTGGTGCTTTTCGATGAAATGGAGTTTCCCTATCCGGGCTCCCGGGACGGCCGAATCCCGGTCCCCGACGGCGGCGGGCTGCTCGACACGGTGGCCACATTCGGGTTCCTTGCCGGCGCCACCAGCACCCTGCGCTTTGGCACCGGAATATCCCTGGTACCCCAGCGCAATCCGATCTACACCGCCAAGGAATTCGCCACGCTGGATTGGCTGACCGGCGGCCGTATAGATTTCGGCATCGGCGTCGGCTGGTGCAAGGAAGAGGTGTTGAGCTGCGGATACTCCTGGGAGGACCGCGGCGAGCGCTGCGATGAGTTTCTCAGCCTGATGAAAATGCTCTGGACCGAGCCGGTGGTCAGCTTCGAAGGCAAGCACATTCAGGTGAGCGGCTGTCGGATGGACCCAAAGCCCTTACAGCAACCCCATATTCCCATCATCGTGGGCGGGCACAGCAAACGCGCCATGCGCCGAGCGGCCGAATTCGGCAACGGCTGGTACGGGTTTGGCGCCAACCCGGAGCAGATCGAAATTACCCTGGCGAGCCTGGATGACGCACTTCGCACCGCCGGGCGCACGCGTGAGGGATTTGAGATCGTCATTACGCCCAACGATGCCACCGCAGATACGATTCGCGAGTTCGCGGATCTGGGTGTCGATCGGCTGGTGCTGCATCTTGGCTCGCAGCGCCCCGACAAGATCACCAGTCGGCTTAACGAGCTCGAATCCCTTGCCGCCATAGCCGCCTGAACCGGAGAATCGCCATGTCGCGTCTACAGGGGAAACGCATCGTCATCACCGGATCTTCCCGGGGTCTCGGTCGCGCGTTCGCGATCGCATGCGCCGGCGAAGGCGCCAGCGTGATCATCAACGGCACCAATCAGGAAGCTTTATCGGAGGCTGAACAACTCATCCAGGCAGCCGGCGGAAACGTGCGCGCGATCGCCGGGTCAGTCGCCGACGAAGCGATCTGCAAGTCACTCATCGATGGCTGCGTGGAAACCTTCGGCGGTGTCGATGTGGTGGTCAACAACGCCGGAATCGTGCGCGACAAGACCCTGATGAAAATGTCTGTGGAAGATTTCGACGCGGTGATCGCGGTAAATCTGCGTGGGGCATTTTCGTGTACCAAACATGCGGCGCTGGCCATGCGCGAAAGCGGCGGCGGACAGATCATCCAGGTGATCTCCGCAGCCGGGCTGACCGGCGGTTTCGGACAGGGCAACTACGCTGCGTCCAAGGCCGGAATGATGGGCATCCTCCGATGCGCGGTGCAGGAATTCTCGCGGTTCAATATCCGCAATAACGCAATCTGGCCGGTTGCCGAGACCGATATGACCCAGGTTGTATTCAACCGCGCCAACGCCGCGGCGAAGGACCACAACACTCCGGCCCCAACCCCAGTCGAAATGGGCTTTGGCAAGCCCGAAGAGGTAGCCCAGGGTCTGGTGTGGCTCGCCAGCGATGCAGCCGCCCACTTCGATGGTCAGTGTGTGTCATTCAACGGCCGCAAAACCGCCATATGGAGCCATCCGGCCGAACAACACGTAACCTTCCACGATGGGCCCTGGACCGCCGACGAACTGGACGAGCACTACCGGAACATCGAGCCGCAGCCAATCTATCGACCGCCCATGATCAAACCGTAGGCTGCGTTTCTCGGGAGCCTGCGCCGCGCAACTGCAGAACGAGCCCGACGATGAGCACCACCAGCCCCAGCAACAGGCGCGGGTCTCCGAGGTGCCACCACGGGTCCAGCGGGTAGGCCAGCGTCTTCTCCATCGCGGCGACCTTGAAGCGATGAATGTC
>JAYGEV010000073.1:0-8714 GCA_046582225.1 Pseudomonadales bacterium | reverse complement strand
GCTGAGGGGTCGCGCTGCGCGTTTGGGTTCGACACGATTGCGCCGTGGAGCCTCGCCGATGACCCGTCGGGGGATGAGCTCGATGCCTGGCTGTGTGCGATTCAGGCGGCGTGGGCCGCGAATCAGAGCGATGGAAGATTCGGAGCACCGAGCGGGTTGGATCCTGTAGAGGGCTGGATTGCAGATCCCAGTCTCGCGGTCTGATTGGAATGACAGGGGCGGAGAATAGAGCGATTCAATCTAAGCAGCGGTTGATTGGCGACGAATATCAAGTAGCTTTGGCACGTCCTCTTACCTCTCAGATTGAGCAGGAGCGATCGCATCGCGGTTTCGTGGGGTATCCCGACCTGCAATCTCACGTCATCTGAGGGTTCTCAAAGAGTGTGGGGTGGTGGTGTCTTTTCGCCACGGCAAGACCCACAGGTACGCGTTGAACCCGGAGCCTATCCGACAAATTCGCGAGGGTTGGCTGAAGGGCTTCTCCAGGATGCAGACCCGAAGCCTGGCGAGGCTTCGGGCGACCATCGAAGCGCCGTAGACTTCCTGGTTATACGTCCAGCAGGAACTCGGTGATGGCTGCGGTGAACGCGTCGTTGCTGTCGCCGGCGACCATGTGGCGCGCATTCGCAACGTCGACGACCCTGGCATCAGGCTTCAGTTCGAGAAACTGGCGAACGCTTTGTTCACTGACGAGTTCGCTCATCTTTCCTCGCACCAGCATCATGGGAACGTCGATGGCGACGATGGCGTCTGCCAGCCTCTGAGGGTCTCGACTTGCCGAAGGCCGGGATTCGCCGGTGATGAAGCGGGGATCCCAGCGCCACCGGTAGCGGCCGTCGTCGCCCAGGTTCAAGTTCTTAGCGAGCCCGTTGAGGTTTTGCGGTTTCGGCCGGTGGGGGAGATACGCCGAAATAGCCTCGGCTGCATCTTCGATCGACGCAAATCCATCTTCCACGTGTTCGGTCATGAAGCCGAGAATCTTCTCGACGCCGCTCATCTCCATGTGCGGCGTTACATCTACCAGAACGATCGAGCTGAACAGGCCGGGTTGGAGCTCGCCGGCGGCTACCATTGCGGAAACACCACCCAGTGACGCGCCGACCAGAACCGGTGGCGATCCGAGTTGTGCGCAGACACACGCCAGGTCTTCGGCGAATGCTTCGATGCGATAGTCACCCTGGGGGCACCAGCTGCTCTCTCCATGTCCTCTCAAGTCCAGACAGATACTCTGAAAGCCAGCTTCGGCGAGCAACTTTCCGCTGCGCCGCCACGCGTGACGCGTCTGCCCACCGCCGTGGGCAAACAGGACGTTGGGATTCGCATCATCGCCAAACACGTCGGCAACGAGGCTGACACCGTTAAACCCTTTGTAGCGGACCTGCCTCATCGGGTCAGCGACCAGTTGTAGATTTGCTCCAGGCTGCCGCCCATGAGCGCGGCTCGCTCGGATTCGGACAATTGATCCGTGGTCCGAAACGTGTCCACGCCCTGCTCATAGGTCAGCAATCCCACCGCCCGGGTCCAGTCGGTGCCCCACATGCAGCGCTCAAAACCAAACGCTGAGAAGATCTGACCGAGCGGCTCCCACAGGTCGTCGTAAGGAAATGCCTGGCGCGAAAGCGTGCATGCTCCTGAAATCTTGATCGCTACGTTGTCGTATCTGGCAAGCTCGAGCACGTTGGCGAGATCTGCAAACGGCTCGGCGAGAACCGCTGGCTCCAGCGGTTGCGAAAGCCCCACGTGATCAACAACCACCTGAGTTTGCGGGTTTCTGCGCGCCAGTTCGCCCAACAGGGGGAGCTTGCCCCAGCACAGCACGTTGATCGGCAGGTCATGTGTGGCACCGGCAGCGAGTATTCGATTCAGGCCCGGGTCGTCGGGCTCTGGCGTGTGCTGGTCCCAGATCATGATCCGCGCCCCAACCACGCCGGGTGTTGCTGCCCATTCGGAGATCTCCTCGGCAACGGCTTCTATGCGAGGATCGAAAGGCTTGATCAGACCGAAGCGGCCTGGGTGACGCGCATATACTTCCAGCGCGTAGCTGGCGTCGAAGCGATACATGCTCCACGGTGAGACCAGCAGGGCTCCGTCGACCCCAACTGCGTCCATTGCTGCGACCATGTCGTCGCCGGTGACCTCGGAGGGGCCATTCAGCGTCCCTATCCACGGTCGCTCCGGGCGATCCCGCTCGTAGGCGTGTACCTGTGAGTCGATTGTGGCGGGGGTCGTGTCAGTTTGCCTGGCCATACCACATCGTGCATCCCGGGGCTTGAGCTAGCAAGTGATTGCCAATCCGCGTCCATGCCGCGCAGTGCGAGGTCTGGGATCTGCATCACGCGCGTCGCTTTACCCTCAGGCGTCCAGTGAATACGCCAGCCGGATGGATGCAAACGATGAGCAGCACTTCCCTGCAAGTATGAAGCTGCGCCCGGCAGCGCGATATATTGCGCTGGGCGTGGTGGCAGTCCTGCTTGTCGCGGGTCATCAGTTCGTCGCGCTTCCCGGCAACCTCATTGGTCGAACATTGCAGAACGCGCTGCACATACCTGCGTTCGCCGGTCTCGGCCTGACGCTGGCCTGGTGTTTTCCGAAATGGTCCATGCGGCTCCTGATTGGCTGTTGCCTTCTGGTGGGGATCGGCCTCGAAGCGCTGTAGGTGCTCATCGAACGGGATGCCAGCGCGATGGATCTGGTTTTGGATTTGATCGGGTCGACCATCGCGGTTGTCGCGATGCGGGGATCCGGCGGCGCGGGCTACCGACTCGCCGGAGCGGTGGTGGCGGTTGCTGTGCTCACGCTGATGCTGCCGGCGCGGGTGTTGTTCGCTTATTCGCACCGCGATGAGATTTTTCCGTCTCTGCTGGAGGCCGGCAACTGGCGCCAGCACCCGCTGCTTTACAGCAACAGCAAACTCGACGTTGTCGAGCGTCGAATCGATTCGGATCGCTTCGGGAACGCGTTGCGGGTTTGCTGGGCCGATCATCAATATCCGGGCTTGCATTTCGAAGAGACGGTAGCCGACTGGAGCCGTTACGCCACGTTAGTCGTGGACCTCGAGGTATTGGGTGATGCGCCGATGCGCATCACTGCCGCGATCGGGCATGAGGGAATCGCGGGGACCTTTGCTTATGTGTCTGAATCATTCGCTCCGGGCCAATCCAGCTGGCGGGTCCCGCTTGCGTCTCTGATTCAGACCAGGGAAGGCGAGTCCGCCAGGACCAGTCACTTTATTCTGCACAGCGGTCGCCAGCACAAACAGCAATGTGTCATCTTTGCGCAGGTGCGACTCGAATAGGGTGGTATCGCGACGTCACATTCGGTGTCTGGAGCTATCTGCCGCCGGAGGGGGTATTCTCCAAATACTGACTGGAGCTTGTTCCGAGGTCGTTGACTTGAGTATGCGCTGGGCCTGTTCGATGGTTTCGGGGTGCGCGTTTATCTGGACTCGTTGCCCCATGCTTTTCTTACGTACGTTTCTCATGTTCGGGTTTGTGCTGTTTCCAGGATTTGCGGCCGCCCAGTCCGATCCGGCGTTGCCACTGGATCCCGACACGCGAATCGAGGTAGCCGAGGAGGCGTGGCTTCAGGCCATCATCACTCAACCACTGCTCGTCAGCCTGGGTGTGTTTCCAGACTGGAGCGACCCTGATGTGGAACTGACCTCGGCGCTTCGCGAACGGCTGAAGCTGCTCAATCGAAAAGTGTTTTCCAACCGGCAGTGGCGAGAACACTGGATCGATCAACGTCGCTCAGCCGCTGAGCTGGCGTCTCTGTATGCCGAGGGGGTGAGCGCTGGTGGTGGGCAGGGCGCGCGGGAGACTGCTGCCCGGCAGGCAGGCGCAAAAGACTGGGCGGTGTTGGCTGAGGCGAAAATATCCAACCAGGATGCTTACCTCATCTCGATCGAAACGGAGCGAGATTCGGTTGAGGAGCGACTGGAGAGCACGCTGGGCTCCAGCACGTGGGCGGATCCGGACGCACAGCGGCGTCCGTCGGTGCTGGCCGTAGGCGCGACGCCATTCGAAGAGCGAGCGGCGCGGATCGCAGAACTTCGCCTGCGTGAAGGGTTGCAGATCGACGGGCGCGCGCTGGCTGTGCTGGAGCTGAAATTGATCCAGCAGCAGGTCAAGTCGGGGGCGGCCCTCGAACCCGCGCTGAAACGCGATGTGGAGCTTTCCCACGATGAGCACCGCATCGCCAAGGAGCAGCAGCTGAGTTCCGATGCTGAATGGTCGCGTCGCTGGCGTTCGATCGTCACGGCGGCAGCCACTAAGGCGAAGACGATCGAGCAGGAGCTGCATCTGAACGGCTTACGTCAGCACTCGATCAAGCTCGACTTGAGTCTCGCCGAGTCGCAGATCGCCTACCGCGATCGCAAGCAGAGCGAGGTCGAAGTTGAGATCCAGGACGCCGAGGCTTTTTCCGGCTGGATGCGGGCAGTGCTCACAACCGCACGGCAAACCGCGCCGCGCGTGATCGGGGTGCTGCTGCTGATCTTCCTGGCAGGGCGGCTTGCGTTATGGACCGTACGACGTGTTACCGCAACCCTGGTCAAGGTAGTGGAAGATGACGATCCGGATCACGTCAGTGCGGCGGAGCAGCGCGCAAATACGATCGCAACCGTGGTTAGGGGCATCGGGGAGATCACGGTGTATTTTGTCGCATTTCTGGTCGCTCTGGATGTCGTTGGAATCGACACCGCACCAATCCTCGGCAGTGTGGCGATCCTCGGTCTGGCGCTTTCATTCGGTTCGCAGAACCTGGTTCGTGATTTTGTCAACGGATTCTTCATTCTCGTGGAGAACCAGTATTCGGTCGGTGACTGGGTAAAAATTGGTGATCACGAAGGCGACGTGGAACAAATCAATATTCGCTCGACACGGCTACGCAGTGTCACCGGAGTGTTGCAGATCATTCCCAACGGGACCATCACCATCGTCGAAAACATGACCCGGGACTGGTCCATGTTTCGCTGCCATGTCGGGGTGAGCTACGACAGTGACATCGATCTGGTCGAACGAATCTGCAACGAGGTCGGGGCGGCGATGTACGCTGATCCCGAACTGAAGGAAAAGCTCTTCGAGGCACCCACGTTCGTCGGCGTGACCCAGCTTGGTGACTCCGCGGTGGTGGTGCGCTCTGCGGCCAAAACCCAGGCCGGCGCCCAATGGAGCCTGGAGCGGGAGATGAACCGGCGCCTGAAGAAGGCGTTTGAGGAGGCCAGCATCGAAATCCCGTTCCCGCAACGGGTGGTATGGCACCGGGACCAGCCCGCCAGCTAACGCCACGTTTATCAGCATCGATCAGCGCACAGATAACCCCGCGCGGCGGGTCAGTCGAGCCGCAGCGCGTCGTGCCTGACGACGGGTCTTCGCAGGCGCATCGCCGGTGACCATGGTCCGATGCGCTCACGCGTCCACCAGTCGCCCTTGATTGCCCGTTCCTCCGGCGTGGTGAAGCGATACCGGTAGCGCACCACGCGCACGAATGCGGGCGGTTCGCCGGCAAACGGATCTTCGAGCAATACAAGCACTGAGGGCTCCGCGCGCAGCAGCGCGTTGGCAAAGCCATACATCCAGGGCGCGCGTTCCAGTGTGGTGAGTGCCGCGAACCACATCTGCCAGTCGAGTCGCGGCTGATGGGGCGTGGCTACCCGCGGATAATCAGCGACATTGCCGGGCTTAAACGGAAAGCCATAGGCACGCCAGGTCTCGCCATCCAGCGAGCCTTCGATGATTAGTTCATCGCGCCGTGTCGTCATCACTGCAAACAGACCATAGTGATTGACCGCGCGCGCCGGCTCGAACACTTCCAGCAGCGCGCGCGGCGCTCGAGATCCAGTCACGGCGGCCAGAACAACGAGAACGCCCAGCACCGCGATCAATGAGCCAACGCCGGTAATCAGATGTCGACCGGTATGGCGCGGGCGCAAACCGCACAGGTGGGGTAAACGTTGCAGCAGTCGGTCATCGAGGAGTGCAACGCACGCAACGATGGTGAGCAGGTTGAAAAAATTGTAACTGCCCGTCAGCAGGATCAAAACCTGCAGGAGTACAAAGCCGCAACCCGCTGCCAGACGTGGGTTGCGCGGCAGGAAAATGAAGAACGGGAATACCAGTTCGATCAGAAATGTGATGTGAACGCCCGCTGCAAGGACCGGGCCGGGCAGGTGGTGAGCGAACCAGGCCACAGGTGTAGGCAATGGCTGGGTCTCGAAATGATACGCAAGCGCGCTCCCGTCTGCCCAGGTCGCATCGTCGCTCAACAGCTTGACCGCGCCGGAGAGCAGCATGAAGCGAAACAGCAACAGCCGAAACAGCCATATGCCCCACGTCCGGTGCGTCGCCAGCAACGCAACAAGCAGCAGTGCCTCGATGAGCAGCAGGTCCCACTGATAACCCATGAATATCTGCCCGGCATAGAACAGCGACAGATATACCGCATAGACCAGTAAAGCTGCCGTTACCCGTGCTCGCCCGGCCAACCCCGCACAACACGCTGCCACACCCAGACCGAACAGGCCGTGCAGGAACGCATCGGTTCCGGAAATCCACAACAGGGTTGGCACCCGCCAGTAGGCGTCGCTGCCCAGCTGGTCGCGCACGGCTGTGAGAAAGTCTGCGACCGGCAGGATGCCGTTGGTGCCAATCAGTGCGTCGACCTGCCACCAGAGCGAGCCCAGCGCGAGTAGCGCCATCAGCATCACGCCGCGGTACAGCCAGTCTGCGGTCTGGCCGAATTCGGCAGGCCGCAGGCTCGCGCCGAAGAGCGCTTTTGCTAAAACAAGCGACCCAACGCGATGAGTTGATACGGTTCGATAAAGCCATTCGCTTAAGCTAGCGAATCCGGGCAGGCGCTGATACAGGACGTGCCAGAAACGGGTGCCGCCGAGCGCCAGCGTGTGAAACGCGGCGTGTGCGCCAGCATAGCGCTGGCCATCGAGAAACAACTGTATCGAGGCCGCGAATTCTTCTGTGGTCACCTCCGGGTGCTCGGATGCAACCTCCTGGAAGGGCCGATACTCGACGCGGTCCAGGGTTACCGCGCGCGCATATTCCACACAATAGCGGCAGAAGCCGCAGTCTCCGTCGAATACCAGGCGCGCATCCATTGAGCGACGCTCGGCGCGCGACTCAGATCGTATATCCTTCCTCGGACAGCGGCATTTTACGCACCCGGTGCCCGGTCGCAGCGAAAATCGCGTTCCCAACAGCCGGGGCAAGGGGCGGCAAAGCAGGCTCACCGAGCCCGGTTGGTGTGTAGTCGCTTTGAATAAAGTGAATATCCACAATGGGCGCGTCTGGAATGCGTAAAACCGTGTAGTCGTGGAAGTTGGATTGCTCGATCCGACCGTTTTCCATCGTGATCTTCTGCGCCATCATTGTGGACAGCCCATCGATTACCGCGCCTTCCACCTGTGACAGCGCACCGCTCATATTGATGATCGGCCCGACGTCCACTGCAACGGTTACCTTGTGCACGGTCAGCTTCTTGTTTGCGTCCACGCTGACTTCCGCTACCTCTGCAACGTGAGCCGCGTGACAGAAATAGAACGACAGACCCAGGCCGGCACCATCTGGCAATTCGCGTCCCCAACCGGCCTGCTTCGCCGCGAGTTTGATCACATCTGCGGCCCTGCCGGTGTTCAGAGACCAGGTGTTTCCTTCATCAAACCAGCGCGGTTCTCCGACGATTTCCAGTAGAAATTCCAGGTAGTCGCGCCCACCGGCATGCGCCATTTCATCGAGAAAGCTCTGAGTGACGAACGCGTTGGTGTTGGAACCCGGCGCGCGCCACGGCCCGCAGGGGGTGCCGATGTCGAACATCGTTTTCGATGCGTACGCGTTGTCGATGTTCTGCATCGGAAACTCCGTTTCCCGAAAGCCCGAACCCGATGCGGGTTTGCCGTCGATCTGCATGCCGACAAAGTGATCCTCGAACGCGAGCAGTTTTCCTTGTGAGTCGACGGCCGCCTTGACCGATTGAAATCCGCCAACACGATAGAAGTCATGTTGGATGTCATCTTCGCGGGTCCAGGTGTGTTTCACAGTCTTGCCCACGCGTTTAGACATCTCAATGGCTTCGCAGATGTATTCCGAGGAGGTTCGGCGACCGAAACTGCCGCCCAGGCGCATCTGGTGGACGGTTACCTGATCGGCTTCCAGACCGAACATGGACTTCGCCGGAGCAAAAGCGCCGCCGGAGAACTGTGTGGGTATCCACAACTCCAATGCGTCTTTTTCGCCCGCTTCACCTTTCACGTAGTGGGCGCTGCAGTTCATCGGCTCCATGCAAAGGTGGGCAACGAACGGGTATTCGTAGAACGCCTCGAGGGTCGTGTTGGCCGAATCGGCAAACACGGTCTCAACATTGCCTTTGTCGAGCACCACATCGGCTCCGCGGGTACCGGCGAGGTCGGTCGCGCGAGCAACGATCCCGGTCCAGCTGTCTTTGGAGGCAGCGCTCTCATCCCAGTCCACTTTCAGTTTGCGCTTGGCGTTGAAAACCGCATACGTGGTCGTGCCGACGATGGCAACGCCGTCGAGCAGTTCTCGTACATTGTCGTTGCCTGTGACCAGAAATGCATCGACCACGCCCGGCAATGCTTTGATTTCGGCCAGGTTGGCGCCGACGATCTTGCCGCCGATCGCCGGGCATTTGTGATACGCGCCGTAGAGCATGTCGGGCACCCGGGTGTCGATGCCAAACAGGGC